>DASVZE010000320.1:0-1528 GCA_036391775.1 Chloroflexota bacterium
CAGCACATAGTGGTCGTCCGCCACCGTGAAGTCGTACGGAGACCTGCCGATCAGCGACTCGGCGTCAACACCCAGCATCTGAGCGTAGGCCGGGTTGACGTAGTCGAACTTGCCCTCGGAATCGGTGATCGCCAATCCCTGACCCATCGTACCCATGACCTGCAAGGCGAAGTCGCGCTGATGCTGTAGCTCCTTCTCCGCGCGCTTGCGGTCGGTGATATCCGCGTAGACATACATGATGCCGCTGATTGACCCGCGTGAGTCACGCACGGGAGCGGTTGACATATACATGTCCATCAACGAGCCATCGCGAGCCTGGCGGCGAATCTCGAGATTGGTGATTGATTCGCCGCGCATGGCGCGTTCGCGGAACTCAACCGACTCACTCTCCTGGCCGTCAAGCGCAAACGGCACCATGCCTCCCACGACTTCATCCTCGGTCCAGCCGAAGAGGTCTGTCGCAGCCTCATTCCAGCTTCCGACCTTACCCTCCGGATCCAGAGTGATGATAGGCAGTGGTGAGGCCTGGACCACGCCGCGAATGGTCGCGGCTGCTTCGGTCATGGCTCGTGCTTCTTCCTGATGTTTGATCAGGTCAGCCCGTTCTTGCTCCGCTCGCTTTCGCCCCGAAATGTCGCGCACCACGGCGGTGTACATCTGCTGCTGTGTCGATACCGCGACAGTCAGCTCGATCGGTATCTCGTGGCCATCTCTGTGAAGTCCGGTAAGCTCCGTGGTGGACGAGGAGCCCTGCCAGCTGGGTCGTACGTAGAAACCGGCGTTCGCCTGGGGAGTCCCTTGCAATGACGGAGGAAGAAGGGTGGCAAACGGCTTACCTTCAAGCTCATCCTCGGAGTAACCGAAGATGGCGGACGTTGCCGGATTGACAAAGAGGATAGTGCTGTCGGAGTCCAGAGTGATGATGGCGTCGTGAGCGGTCTCTGTGATAGCACGGAAGCGCTCCTCACTCTCCCGCAATGCCTCGCGTGCCTGCTTCTGCTCTGTGATGTCCTCGATCATGACGATGCCGTACTTGGGCTCGCCGTCCGGCAGGCGTACCACCGATGTGGTGACGTTGGTCCACATCACCGAGCCATCTTTGCGGACATACCGTTGCTCGCCGGAAAACTCTTCTACTTCGCCCGACAGCACACGACGCAGCGATTCTGCGGTTGCCTCGGCATCATCCGGATGCGCTAAGTTTCGGATGCTTCGGCCCAAAAGCTCGGTCGACTCTCGCTGCAGCATTTCGCACAAGCGGCGGTTAACCGAACGGAACCGCCCATCGCTGTCGGTGTGCGCGACGCCAATGGCAGCATGCTCAAAGGTCTGACGGTAAAGCTGTTCGATGTCTTGCAGCGCCACCCCCGCGCTCTTATTGACCGTGATGTCCTGCACCATGCAGGCCACAAACTCCGGCTCCCCTTGCTCGTTTCGTACCAGAGATGCGGTCAAGAACCCCCAGAGGATCTGTTGGTTCTTGTGCATGTAGCGCTTCTCGACTTCATAGCTTTCCCGCTGGCCACTG
>DASVZE010000321.1:0-2867 GCA_036391775.1 Chloroflexota bacterium
TCTTCTCCGGTGGTGCCACCAACGCGCCCAGCACCGGCGTGGGGCCGCCACAGACATCATCCGGCGGATCATGAGCACGGCTTCTCTCTCGGCCCCATCTTTTCGGGCCATGAACACAGAGGTCACTCTTCTAACTCCCGGCGGGACACCGGACACCGAGCGCGCCCTCGCCACCGTACGAGAGGTATTTGAGGGGGTAGAACGATGCCTCTCCCGCTTCCAGCCGGACAGTGAGCTATCGGCGCTCAATCGCTCTGCCGGCCGGCCTTTCCAGGCATCTCCTCTGCTCTTCCGGGCGGTGTCGCTCGCGTTGGCGGCAGCCGAGTCGACTAACGGTCTGTTCGATCCCACCGTGCTCAGGGCTCTGCAAGCAGCGGGCTACGACCGGTCGTTTGAGCTGATCGAGTCGCATCCCGCGGTAACGGCCACCGCCGTGCTGCCCAACTACAAAGACGTGGTATGTAACCCTGCTTTCTCTGTTATCAGGGTTCCGCCGGACCGGCAGCTTGATCTGGGCGGTATCGGAAAGGGGCTGGCCGTCGACCTTGCGATCGAGGCGACCGAATTCCTGGGAGATCGGTGTATCAACGCGGGCGGAGACATCGCCGCCCGCGGTCATTCGGCAAGCAATAGAGGATGGAATATCGCGCTCGAGGATGGCGGCGCGAACGCCTTTCCTGTTGTGGAGGTGTGTGACGGCGCGCTTGCTACAAGCACCACGACCAAGCGACGTTGGAGCAGCGGCGGGCGCGCCGCCCACCATCTGATCGATCCGCGTACCGGATTGCCGTCTACCAGCCTGTTCCGGACTGTGACAGTGGTCGCAGCATCCTGCGTGCAAGCGGATGTCGCTGCCAAGACCGCTCTACTGATGGGCGAACCGGGGCTGGACTTTGTTGAAAGTCTGGGCATGCATGCCTTTGCCGTTCGGCAGGACGGGACAACGGCTCAGACAGCCGGATGGCCGGTCCGATGAGCGCGTTTCAGAGCAGCCTGTCTCTGGGACTGATCGATCCCAAAGCCGTCACGCTGTACTGGTACGTGGTACGTGGCTCCGGCTTCGTGGTATTCCTCCTCCTCACCCTGGCGGTTTGCCTGGGTCTCTTGCTCTCACTGCGCTGGCGAAGCGATGCGTGGCCGCGCATGATCGTGGAGGACCTGCATAAATACATCTTGCTGACAGCGGCCATTTTCCTGGCGCTGCATATCGTCAGCACACTCCTCGATTCCTTTGTGAAGTTCCAGCTGTACCAGGTACTGGTGCCGTTTACCGGGGGCTACCGGCCAGTGTGGATGAGCCTCGGTATTATCTCGATGTACCTGGGAATCGCCCTGGCCGCGTCCGGCTATGTGCGCAAGCTGATCGGCTATCGCCTCTGGCGCACGATGCACTACGGCGGCTTCCTTGCCTGGGTCTCGGCGCTCGTCCATGGAATCACCACCGGGACCGATACCAAATCCACCTGGGCAATCGCCGTGTACGGCATCTCCTGCCTCCTGGTTCTAGGATTACTCGCCATTCGATTCGGGGGGGTACCGATCCCTCTGGGACGTCCGCCGCGGTACCGTCCACGAGTCATCGCTGGTCTCGCCGGAGGCGCTGCACTGGCGGCGGGCCTGGTGGCTCTGGGTCCTCTTCAGTCTGGATGGGCAGCGATGGCAGGTCAGGCACAGATCCATCCGCCTACCACGCAGACTACCGTCCAGAACGTTCCCACCTCGGCCATACAGGAGAACATATCGGGAACGGCCAACGCGGACAATGCGGCCACTCAACCGGGCACCGCTCTGGTGCATTTGCGTCTGAGCGGGCAAGGCTCGTTCCCCTTGAATGCCAGCTATGGGTTGCTCTTGCAGCAAGGCTTTGGCGGCGCCCAGTTCCTGCACGGCGTGTTCTCGCTGGCGCCCAGCCGCCTGAGCTGGAACTGCTCCGGCCCCGTTACCTTCCAGCCACCGGGAACGCTGGCGAGCGACTGCACCCTACCGAACCACCAGACGTTCCACGTCACAACCCAGTTCTCCATCGACAACTCGGGCAATGTATCGGGCCAGCTGGTCGCCTCACCGTCTGGAGGCTCGTCGACTCAGGGTCAGGGACAGAACACCAGTTCACAACAGGCGCCGAAGTATGAATCCGAATCGAGCGGAGTGGAATCCTAAATCCGGCAACCGGCCGTTCATCTTCGTTTTGGTTCCAGGTCAGCGGTTGACAAGAGGAGGGATGATCCTCTACGCCGGTGACCCCTTTCCATCTCCACGCATCAGTGGGTCACCACCTTTCCTGGACCACGCGAATACATGTTCTCTCGTCGTTCAGCGGGAAGGAACCGACGAGACCACGCGAAGAAGAGAGCGAGGAGCGTCGCGACGCCGACGACGACCGCAGCGCCCGCCGCATCGAGCAGGTAGTGGTTACCGGTAGCAACCACATCGATAGTGATGACCGGTGGATAGGCGAGCCAGACCAATCGGAGAAAGGGGCGCCGAGTGAGCAAGAAAGCTGTCACCCCAACGATGATGGCCCAGGCCACATGCAGGCTCGGCATGGCTGCGTACGGGTTATAGCCAATGGAAGCAAAGTTCAGGCGGCCAACACCCAGGAAGTGGCGTACCGTGTCATGGAACAGGACGGCGTGCTGATCGAATATCAGTCCACTGCTAAGTCGAGGAGGTGCGAGCGGGTAAAGTTCATAGAGCGCAAGCGCAAGGATCGTGGTCAGCAGCATCACATTGCGCAGGAGCGGAAAGTGCGCGCGATGTCTCCTGAAGACCCAGAGAGCGATCAGCAGCGTTACGAATACATGGCAAAACGCATACAGACTGTTGAGCAGAGAGATTGACAATGTGGTCGGGATCTGGAGGAACAG
>DASVZE010000322.1:0-3194 GCA_036391775.1 Chloroflexota bacterium
CCTAACCCGATGTTCCGTTTGCCACTTTTCCGCATCCGTGCGTATACCTTCGGCGTGTTCTCCAGTTTCCTTTCCGCGGTCGCACGCGGAGGTCTCATGTTCATGCTAATTATCTGGCTGCAAGGTATCTGGCTTCCGGAACACGGATATAGCTTTACGGTCACCCCATTGTGGGCCGGGATCTACATGCTTCCGCTGTCTGCCGGATTCCTTCTGGCAGGACCGGCATCCGGCTATTTCTCCGATCGCTTCGGCGCTCGTCCGTTTGCAACAGGAGGCATGATAGGGGCTGCGCTCACCTTTTTCCTTCTCACCCTTTTGCCGGTCAATTTTGCCTATCCCGTCTTCGCGGTCATCCTTCTACTCAACGGACTCTCCATGGGCGCCTTTGCCTCGCCCAATCGCGCCGGCGTCATGAACAGCCTGCCTGCAGCGGACCGCGGTGCCGGTGGAGGCATGAACCAGACGTTTCAGAATTCCGCTCAAGTGCTCTCTATCGGGATATTCTTCAGCCTGATGATTGCCGGGCTTTCATCCACCCTGCGTACGACCATGACACGCGGTCTCCAGGATCACGGGGTGCCTGCCTCGGTAGCGCATCACGTCGGTAATCTACCGCCCGTGTCGATACTCTTCGCCGCTTTTCTGGGGTACAACCCAATCCAGCAGCTCGTCGGCCATCATGTGGAGGCGCATCTTTCCGCGGCTAACGCCGCGGTGTTGACCGGGCGTCGGTTCTTTCCGCAGCTCATCTCCGCACCCTTCCAGGCCGGACTGCACACGGCATTTGCTTTCGCGATCGCGGCATGCCTCGTGGCCGCGGCCGCGTCGTGGTCACGCGGTCGCCGCTACGTTGATAGTGACGTATCCTCGAGCTCGCCTTAACGGTCACGCTGACTGCGGTGAGTGCGACTGATCCGACAGCACGGATCCGCTGGCAGCCTCGATCGCATCCTGTGTCGTTCCTCCTCGCAGAATGAAGGCAATCACCGTGGCAAGGATGGCGCCGGCGAACGGCCCGACGACATAGATCCACTGGTCTGCCAGATCGCCGGTCACCAAGGCGGGACCCAGGGAACGAGCGGGATTCATGGACGCGCCACTGATCGGCGCTGCAAACAGGCCTGCGAGCGCGATGGTGAAAGCGACGGCGATGGCGGCATTGTGACCCACGATCTTCCGATGGGCAGCTGTTCCAAGAATGATCGTCACCAGCAGTAAGGTGAGGATCATCTCCATGACCATGGACGTTCCGACACCGTGGCGTGGAATATTCGCTCCGAGGTGACCGACGTTCCCGAAGAGAGCGCGAAGAATGCCGGCGGCCAGGGCAGATCCGATCAGCTGAGCTATCCAGAATCCAGGGACGTATCGCCAGGGAAAGTCGCCACGAATGGCAAAGGCGAGCGTGACGGCCGGGTTAAAGTGAGCGCCTGATATCGGGCCGAGAACATAAATAAGCGCGCCAACCATAAGAGCGGGAGCAACTACGTTGGCTGCCAAACCTGTCTGCGGCGCGGCGGCAGCAGCCGCGATAGTCCCTCCACCGGCCGCCACTATGACAAGCGCCCACGTGCCAAAGAGTTCTGCAAAGAGGATGCGCGGCATATGCATGGCCGGCATGCTCTCCAGAGCCTTGAGCTGCCGAGCTCGGTAGCGTAGACGTAGAGTGCGACGTCCTGGTTTTATGTGCTCTTCGGAAGATGCCTTTAGCTTTGATGCATCCCCTGTCATCGATCCACCTCCGATACCAGAGTTTCTCTGTCTTCCACGAGTGTCACCTGGCCGCAATACCCTCCGCACCCATGCGTTCCGTCCGACAAAGAAATTCTCATGCGGGGTAGCATCTTCGCCGAACTTTACAACAGCAGGCTCACAGGAGCATATAGCCGGGATATGTCAACCGCGTACCCGTCACATTCCGTTGGGTAGCAAAAGCGCCCATCTAGAGCCGGTTACGTGCCTTCGGCCAGGCTTTGTAGCTGCGTGTTCATTGTCGCTGTGTCCTGTATGTTCCAGATCTCCGCGATCCTGTCCTCCTCGAAACGGATAAAGCTCATCGACGGAAAACTGATTTGTTTTCCGTCGAGTGACGGAGAATGAGGATCGCTATACCGGCCGTCCGTGCGCCAGTGCATTGCGACCACATCGCCTTCGCCAATAATCCGCTCGAGGCGGACTTCACGATCTGAAAGTAGGCCGCGGCGCGGGAACTCCCCGGCCAAAATAGCGCCGGCGGGAACAGGCTCGAGGAACCCGCATTGGTGGAGCACGGCATCGGGGGCCAGCAAACTGCGCAATGCCGTCATGTTGCTTGTCATGAGCGCTTCCAGGGCTCGGCGCGCGATCTGCTTGTTGACGTCAGCGGTCATGGCTCTACTCCTTAGCATGGACCAAGAGAACTTGACAGGTGTCATAGTCCACAGGATAATCCGATCATCTGCCGGACCGTAGGGCCATTTCCAGGCGCGCGGTAATCGGTCGGGCGGCCGGTCTTTATGGATCTCGAGACTGAGCTGCGTTCGACGACCATGAGTGGCGGGTTCCGGAGCTGAGCGGTGAGCGAAGATTCCGTTGGCGGACTTGAAGATTTGGCTCAGGCAAAGCAAACAATCGCCGAGCAGAAAAGGGAAATCGAACGCCTACGACGCCGTCTCGACGATGAACGACTTGCGGAAGAGCTTCGCGATGCCCTCGTTCTCGCTGCGACGACCGGCGCTATTGCCGCACCGTCCCAGCATTCACGACTTCTTGAGTCGATTGTTGAAACGGCAGCGCGCGTCATCCCTTCAGAAGCGGCGTCTCTTTTTCTCATCGACGCACAGGCTCAGGAGCTCGTTTTCGAGGTCGCCCTGGGACAGAAGGCGGAAGAGGTAAAGAAATTTCGAGTGCCGCTGGGTCACGGCTTTGCGGGCCTGGTAGCAGTAAGCGGCCAGCCGATGACAGCGTCTGACGTCGAGAGCGATTCTCGCCACGCGTCCGATATTGCACAGCTTATCGGCTATTCCCCGAAAAGTATCCTGTGCTGCCCGCTGGTGTACAACGACCAGGTTGTAGGCGTGCTTGAGCTACTTGACCGGCGAGGAGCTTCGTCCTTCAGCCCGGCCGACATTGACACCCTGTGGATGTTCGCGAATCAGGCGGCCATTGCTCTGGAGCAATCTCGTACATATCGAAACCTGGCACAGATCATT
>DASVZE010000323.1:0-2626 GCA_036391775.1 Chloroflexota bacterium
CCAGATTCCCGGACCACCCCCCGCGTGACAGCTGAGGCTCGACACATAGGTCTGACCGGCACCACAGGTGACGCCATTCGCTCGGCAATAGGAAGCGATACTATTCGGGTTATTTTCAGTGTATGGCACATCAGCGATGCAGCTGTACGTTATCGCACCATATCCGCTTCCCCCACCGACCGGACATATGGGGGAGGAACCGGACCAGCCGTTGCTATAGCCGCCGTTATTGCCCCAGCCAATATTGCCGCCGGGAGTAGACGGATAGCTATTTCGGTTGGGACTTACCGCCCCGCCAGAAGCACCATTCGGCGAACCGCCAGCTCCGGAGGAGCCGTCCCCATTATCGCTCGTATTTCCGATACCGCCATAACCGCCGCCAACCCAGGCGATCTGCTGTCCTGATGGTCCCCAAAGAGAGGTATTCCCGCCATTCTGACCGTTCTTAGAGCCAGTGGTGCCGGACGGATTACACACATTGTTGCCGTTAAAGGTCCAGCTTGCCGGCTGTCCGCCGGCGCCAACAATGAACTGAAGGGTTGTCCCGCCGCTTACCTGAACGGAGTTGGAGCTAGCGCCTCCTGAACCGCCGCCACCGCCGGCATGATTATCGCCTGAGCCGTCCGAACCACCGCCACCGCCACCGCCACCAGCAATGTAAGCGGTTATCGGCGAAGATATACCGACGGGCGCCGTCCAGGTCGGTGATCCCGAATAGAAATTTACTGTCGTTGCCGACGCAATCATAGGGAATACGACTACGAGCGCAATAACGACAAGAGAACGCAAGGAGGAATTCATACTAGTACTAGGGCTTCGCTATCTGCTGCTGGATATCTACTTCCGTGGCTGTAAACTCGTTCGCATCTCGCACGTTCTCGGCTGTCGTGACGGTGACCGGCTGATTCTTCGAAAGCGAAGAGAGACTGACGGCGGTCTTGGTGAACGGCGTCGGCGGCTGTACGGACAGCGTCGTCGTCGCAGTACGAACGAGCGCGCCGTAATCGCTCATTTCCTTCTGATATACTTTCGGGTCTTTCGGTTCCATCTTGAAGAGCATCGTTGATGAGTCGATGTGCACGGTGCGATCGTTCAGTGCTGGATCGATAAACGGATCCTGCGATGGCGTATGAAGCGTGAACTGGTCCGATCCGACCGCAGTGACCGTGCCCGAGAGCGTGCGCACGTCGTCCGGCATCCGGTACATGGCACCGACCGTGCTCGTATAGACAAGATTCTTCGCGGCAGCGAAACCGCTATCATATCCCTTCTTCGTATGACTCAGGTTTGCTGGCAGATACGGGTCGACAAACAGCATAGCAGCGGCACCGACGATGAGCGCAACGAGCACAGCAAGAAAAGAAACAAAACGAGTAGTAGTCATAGATAGTAAGTGTAGCAGGGCAAATCGCCGACCTGGTGATATGAAAGACGGTTGTCTGTTGATAACTGCCCTACCCTAGAGACCTGCGAGCTGATTGATATCCTGCTGGAACTGGGCGGCGAACTCCATCACGCCGTCGCCATAAAAGGCGTACGCTGGATTCTTCGCGCCCGCATAGCCGGCGAAGTAGCGAAGTGCCGCGAGACGCTCGGCAGCTGGCGTCTGCGCGCCCGCGCCGTTATCGGCCATGAGCATCGCGGTCGCCATGATCGCCACCCGCGGATCCCACGGATTTGAGGGTGCGGAGGCCCCGAGGAGCTTGCGCACGCGATCCTTACTTGCGACATATTGCCATGGCCCCTGCCAGAACGAGCTTGCGCTTGCGGTCGGTGTACAAGTCCCCGTATTCGAATTAATGAAGCCGCCGTAACAGACCCACGTCGACGGTATGAATTGCCCTGGTCCCATCGCGCCGCCCCAGCCATACCATGGCTTCTTCGAGACCGGCATCTTATCAGGATCGAGCCCCAGAGTCTGCGTGATAAAAGCAAAGACCGGTTGGTCGCGATTCGGCGACATGTCGACGCGCCAGCTCCCGGTACCGAGATTCTCGCCAAGATTCGTCTCCTGCTTGAGGACGCCGAGCGTGACTGCCGCGCGCGTGCCCGTCGCCTTCTCCGCCTGCTGCGCATACGTGAGTGCGACGCCGAACGGGATCGCGGCCGAGTCGCGGAGCGTGAAGAGTTCGGAACGTATTTGCGCTGCCGTCTTCTGACTTGAGGCGATCAGCTTCTGAAAGTTCGCTTCGAGACCCTTGGTCTGCGCGAGAAGCTGACGCTTCTGTGCTTCCTGAGTCTGCACCGCCTGCTTGGCGAGCTGTGCGACCGTACGCAGCTGTTCCTGCTCGGCGAGCCGCGCCTGAAGCGCCTCCTTTTCGGCTTCAGTCGAAACGCTCGTCTGCTGTATCTCGTTGAATGATGTGGCAAGCGAGCTCTTGATCGACGTGAATGCATCGAGGTCGCTGAAGAAACCTGACACATCCTGTGAGCCAAGCGCGACCGAGACGACCGAATAATCATCGAGCATCTGCGTCTGTCGCATGATCTGCGCAAGCGATTCTTTTTCCGCATCAAGCTGCGCGGAAAGCTGCGATAGGGTCTGGTCGTGCACGCCGATATCGCCATTCAACTGCGTGATAGTGAGATTGATCGCTTGTATCTGGAGCTGCGTCTTCTTGATCTC
>DASVZE010000324.1:0-15300 GCA_036391775.1 Chloroflexota bacterium
AGATGAGTCGGAGAATGTCCCTTCCTCTGTCAGTGTGAGGCCTTACCATGTCCCGATAGGCCGATAAAGCGCGGAGCGCGGCGCCTCTGCCGCACTCTGGCCGTGCTTCGCGCGCCCTTCTGGTCATCGATACAGTCTCTCAGGTGCAATGTCAATGGGAGCCTTCTTTAATTCATAAGAGAGACGATGCGTGGAGACCTGACTCGGACTTGCTGAGCCAGGTCTCCGACGCTAGGGTTAGCGGTTTGATCTTTTAGCTCACCGGAATGGCGGCCTGCGGTCCCGTCTGCCGTGTTCTCTTGGTGGCTTCCTGGGCCCTGGGGGCAATCAGGAGCTCGAAGAGGAAGGCGAGGAGGACGATAGCTGAGCCGGCGGTCAGCGCGATGGCTCCGTACAGCGCCAGGTCTCCCAGGAACCAGAAGGCCCAGGCATTCAGGAGGAGAGATCGCAGTGTCTCGCCGCGGAAGAGCAGCAGCGCGACGTTGTTGTCGACCGCATATTGCTTCGGATTGGAAGCCTGCTCGGCCTGCGCCTTGCCGCTCCAGTAGTTGTACGTCTTACCACTTCCGATCGTGTTGAGGTGCACCGCGATGAAGTCGTTTGCCCACACTTTGGCCTGGTCACCGGTCGTCATGGTCTGCCCGGCGTACTGCTTCATGGCTGCGGCGTCTTTCGCAGGAAGAGCCGTGATCTCTACACTGTTCGCAGGCGGGAACACGATCTTCTGCTGCTTCAGCTGAGTTTGAACCTGGTCGTGGGTGAAGCCGTAGCCCCAGTACCCCACTCCCGCGAGAACCGCGAGGACGATAACTGCAACGATCTGGAGAGAAAGGATCCTCCAGCGCAAGTCCCTGTTCATTTTTCGCTCCTTATTTCTTGGATCTAGCGTCTTTACACCGTAAGTCTACGGACGTGAGGAGCGGCGGCGTATCGGGCGTAGACCTGAATTTTGGTTCTCTGGACCTTAGATCACACGCCGAAATGTCTGATTGACAATTCACGGATTTCGACGGTCAGGTGGCGTGGTGGATCGAGGGGAAGAAGCAGGTGAAGTCTCTGCCCTGCGCTCGAGCCGGAGGGCGCTCCGCGGAGTCCCAGCCCGGCCAGGAAACCGGAACCCGAGGTGGCGCCCCAGGAGAGTATGGGACCGGCGTCACCGTCTTCGAGCAAGCGATGCGCCACCTCGGGTAGCTGTCCGGACGCGGCCAGTTGCAGCAGGGTCCCGCTCAACGATGTGGTTTGCGTCGCCAGAGACGCAACCAATTCCGCGCCGGCCACGCATCCTCCTCCAAAGAGAGCGCATGCTCCAAGGTAGCCGGCAACGACGTCGTCTCCGAGTGGGGTCAAGCCGGGACCCTTTCCCACCAGCGACTCCAGAGACCACGACGGCAATCCCGGATGCGTGGAGACAGTGAAACGTGGGAGCGGCCTCGGATCCCACAGGGGACCGAGGTGAACGGTACCGAAATCACATTCGAGACGGCCCCGTCCCACCCAGACCGGGGCCTGGGGCGCAGGCTCGGAGAGCTCGCACTCCAGGCCATTCGGCATTCTCGGGGCTCCTGGCAGGGTCAGGGACAGGACGCGATCTGTAAAAAGGAGATGCCCACGACCCAGGGAGACCCCGCGGATAACCGGACCCTCGAAAAGACGAACGGCAAAGGGTGTTTGAGACAGCGCCCGCATCATCAATTGTGCGTGATTCCGCCGGCCTGTACTATAGACGCACAGCATACGCGTACCGGGGCGTGCAGTTTCGCGAGAGTCAGAAGAATCAGACTATGACTCATTCCGGTCCGCGGGTGTCTGGACCTTTTGTCGAAGAGGAGGTTTGCGCATGAAGGCGACTCTATGCGTGGCGTTGATGATCGGTGCTGCTTTGCTGCCTGCCGGGAATGGTGGTCGCGTTAGCTCGGTAGACGCGGCTCAAAGCGCCCAGGCCGCACCCACCTGCCGGAACATTCAGCTCCTTATTCGCGCCCAGAGCTCGCAAGGAGCAGCAGGGCACATTGCAATCCTCTATCGCATCCACAATCTGACAGGCCAGGCATGCACCCTGCGCGGCTATCCGGGTGTCCAGCTTCTCGACCGGAACTTTTTGAGCCTGCCTACCACCGTGCGCCGGGGTGGCTTTCTCGGTGTGATCCCGGTCCGGGTCGTCCGCCTCAGGGGTCACGGGAACGCTTACTTTGCCCTGAGCTACAGCGACGTGCCGATCAATAATCAGCCATGCCGGACGGCGTACTATCTGATGATCTTCGCCCCCAACAATTTCTTGCCGGTGGTGACCTACGCCTTCAATGGCGGAATCATGGCCTGCGCCGGCAACGTCGACGTCTCACCCGTGACGCACCGGCCACGCTTCTAGAAGGAAGCGGTTTCGCGACCGGCTTCGCTTATAGTGCCTGAGACTACAGGAGCTTTTGTTCGCGGGCAGCCCGCTCGAGCTCATCCCGAAATGTGGGATGGGCGAGATTGATGAGGGCTTGAGCACGTTCGGTCAGATCGAGGCCATGCAGGTTCGCCACGCCAAACTCCGTGGCGACGTAGTGGACGTGCGCCCGGGACGTCGTCACTGCGGCTCCAGGCTGCAGCACCGGTACGATGCGGGAAATGGTATCGTGCTTCGCCGTTGACGCTAGAGCAATGATAGGTTTGCCACCTTTGGACAGTGCGGCTCCGCGCATGAAGTCCATCTGACCACCGACACCGCTGTACATCCTGGTTCCGAAGGACTCGGCACACACCTGTCCGGTGAGATCAACCTCAATCGCCGAGTTGATGGCAATCATATTGTCCAGCCGCAAGATGAGGCGCGTGTCGTTGGTGTAGTCGATGGGGCGCATCTCGACCATTGGGTTGTTGTCGGCAAAATCATACAGACGCCGGCTTCCATTGAGGAAGGCAACCACAATCTTGCCCCGGTTGACCGTCTTTTTTTCTCCGGTAATGACACCTCGCTCGACCAGATCCAGAACTCCGTCGGAAATGACCTCGCTGTGAATACCAAGGTCCCTGTGATCGGAGAGAACGGAAACGATCGCATCGGGGATACCGCCGATCCCCAGCTGGAGAGTTGCGCCATCGGGAATGAGATCCGCCAGGTGCCGGCCGATCGCGTGCTGCGTTTCGTTCGCCGGTGCCGCCAACCGCTCCGGCAGTGGTTCGTCGACCGGAACGATGTGTGTCAGCTGACTGACATGGATAAAGGAATCGCCCAGCGTCCGGGGCATGTGCGGATTGATCTGCGCGATACGGCACGGGGCGGCCTGGGACGCGGCCATCGCACAATCGACCGAGGTTCCCAGCGAGCAGAATCCATGCTCATCGGGAGGAGAGAGATGAAATAATGCGACGTCAATCGGCAACCGGCCACTGCAAAAGAGCTGCGGAACGTCGGAGAGAAAGACCGGTACATAGCTGGCCTGACTGGAGCCGACCGCATCCCGCACGTTCGGCCCAAGAAAGAGCGCGCGATGACGGAAGTGTCCTGCGAACTCATCTCGCACGTAGGGCGCGTCACCATTTGTATGCAGGTGCACGATCTCGACATCCCAGACCGCATCATCCGCATCGGCGCGTCCGCGTTGCATAAGGGCGTCAATAAGCGTCGCGGGATAGGCGCTTCCACCATGCACAAAAACTCGTTGGCCGGAGCAAATGTCACGAACCGCTTCCTCGGCTGTCGACCAGCGTACCCCATCGGGCAGGGAGGGTCGAGACGACGGACTACTGGTAACAGCCCGCGCCGGTTGTTGTATCACCTCTTCTCCTTCTCGAGTCGTTGATGAACTCATCGAGATGATTCCAGTGCAACACGAACCGAGCATACGCCGGAGTCCAGAAGTGTCTCTACCGCTCCCGCCTCCGCAAGAAGATGCATCATCGGCAGGTTGCCGGGTAGCACATCGGCTACAAACTCGGTAATCCCATTTTCCAGGGCTGTCTGACGCAGGCGCTCCATGAGACGTCGTCCCACTCCAAGATGCTGATACTCGTCCTCAATGACAAACGCGACCTCTGCACTCGACGGACGCAGGCGGGCGTAGCGGGCCACACCGATAATCCGTCCCCGGCTTCCGGTGGTAGCAACCCAGGCGACGTTGTCATGCCCATCAACATGCGTGAGGCGCTGCGCCAGCCCCTGAGAGAGATGCTTCTTCCCGCCGTGGAAGCGGAGAGCCACGGTTTGCTCCGAGAGCCTATCGTGGAATAGCTGCAGTTTGTGCCAGTCGTCCGAGGTGAGCTGGCGGAAGTGGATATTGTGAAGGTGGATCTGAGTCTCCGACCCGGGACTTCCCTGACTTTGCGAGGGATCCGCCGGACTGCGCTCATCTGCCGGCATAGACGCTGCTCGTAAGGGCATGTGTGTTCTCCATCATGCGCTATTGTGGGGCTTCTTGACACGAGCGCGTGGAACGGCGTCCTAGGGGCGAGAATGAAAAGAAAGCCGTAGCTCTAACGGAACTGTTCACCAGAGGGACGTATTCATCACTCACCCAGAAATCTGTGTCCGCCGTCATGCCGGACGCTCCGGAATGAGGTTGCACTTTCGCAATCTCCGCCCAGCTTTCTATTCCTGTGAAGGCTCGTGAACTCTCTCGCTCGAGCTCGATCGTGGATGTTGCGCTCATGGTTCGCACCTCTAGAAGGCCAGTACGTCTGCAGGACTACCGTACTGCGCCGGCCGGCCCTCAACCATCCGCTGCACATCTGATTTCTGCCGTAAATCAGTATGAGTCTCAGGGCAGATCTATCCGACCGGTGCGAAGTCGCCAGACAAGATAGCGCTCAATAGACGCTTTCAGCACATGAGCGACTGTTCCAGGAAGCTTGCGGGCGGTATTGCGCAGCTCTGTATCGCCACGTGATATAAGGAGCACGCCACTTCTTCCCCCGTTCAGGACGCGCACGTCGAGAACATGAGGCAGAGCCCGTGAAGCGAGAGAACCGCAGCCAAGGGAAGCGGCGACATTCTGGCCTGCAGTTTTCCCCATGTGGAGTGACAGATATCCGGTATGCGGCGGGTGACCAAAGCCAAGCGGTGGAATCGGTTGCTGAAAGTACGAGGCCACGCCACAGGCATACACGTCTTCATGCTTCGTGTGCCGGTACGACGCTTCGACCGGAATGAGTCCGGTCTCATCGGTAAGCTCTGCGCTCTTCCAGATGTCGACAGATCCGGTGAAGGGAGGCATGATGATGATGGCTCGTGCCGGTAGCGTCTGGCGAGTCGACAACGTAATCTCATGCGCACGGATATGCTCGATCTGCGTGCTGACCAGCACAGCAATGTCGCGCTGGGCGAACAGCTTCTCAAGCAGGCGACGTGCCGCCGTCTGCCCAAATCCCAGGTGACCCAGATACGGCTCCGCTGTAACGAACGTGATCGGCACCCGGTCACGAATTCCGTGCTGCCGAAGCGCTGTATCAAGCGCGAGAGCAAGCTCATAGGCCGCGCTGATGTAGGATGCGCCCTGCGCCACGCCGACGACCAGGGGACCCGGATCGTCCGCCAGAGCACGCAGGACATTGCGAGTTTCCAGCGCCGAGTCTTCCCCGACAATCCAGCTTGCGGCCCGCAGCTCTCCGGCTAGACCCGGGATGACGGTCGTATTCGGGCGTCCGCCGGTGGCAATAACGAGACGGTCGTACTGTACCCCACCATCGTCGGTCAGGACGGTGTGGTCGTGAACCTGTACTCCGCGAACGTGCGATCGCACGAACTCGATTCCCTTCCGGCCAAGAGCCGGTTCAATGGCAAAGGAGCTATGCCTCAGCGTATGTCCCATGGCCGCCCAAATGAGCGAAGGCGCAAAGGTGAAAGACTCGGTTGGCGCAATCACTGTGACGCGGTCCTCTTTCGGCAGCTTCCGTCGCAGTGCGTACGCGGCACCGAGTCCGGCAAAACTTGCGCCCGCGATGACAACGCGTCGGCCAGACGCCTGCCGCTCTGCTAGTTCCATGCGTGTGTCTCCTTGACCTGTCCTTGCTCCGGTACACGGTCCGTGTGGGATCCTGGACGGATCGCAGGTATTGTTACCTTAGCTCACGATAGGCGACACAGCCGCAAACACCTATCGGACTCGCGCCTGATATTTGCGCTCAACGCGTACGAGTTTCAGAACATCAAGCCCACGGTGCAACCGGTGTCCTAGACTCCGTAGGGCGGCGCACTGACGAATCACGGCTTTCGCTGCTTCCGTCTTCACGACGGCACACACCCTCTGGCCCAAGTCAACGGCCAGAGGGTGTCTTGGTTCGGCCGGGTGAGCACTTTCATCCTGAATTCTCCCTTTACTCAGGTGATCACCCGATGGCACAGCATCCGGATTGCGCGTACCGTTGAGACCAGAGGGAGTTACAGAAATTGAGATTCTGGCCCCGGCTGGAACCACGTACCAAAGCAATCTAGGAGGACAATATGAGACGCGTACTCGTGCCTCTTGATGGATCCCAACTCTCGGAAGCGATACTTCCCGATGCCCGCCGCCTTGCGGGCGACGACGGAGAATTGATCCTCGTGCGAGAGGCTGTGTGGCCGTCCATTGCGCAAGACATGGTGACAATATCGGCCACGCCACTTCACGAGCAGATCGACTCATATCTCCAATCGGAGGCTGAGAAGATACAGGACACCGGCGTGACGGTAGATGCCCATACCCTCGTCCTGGCCGACGCGGCATCCGCCATCGACGAAGCGGTCAAAATTTTCAAGGCCGACATGATTGCTATAGCGACTCACGGACGGCGTCCTCTGGGGCGTCTACTGCGGGGAGGTGTGGCATGGAAAGCTCTGGCCCATAGTCCGGTGCCGGTTCTCTTGCGCCACATCGAGCAGGGTGCCGCACCGACCTCGGAGAACGTCAGACGCCGCATCATGGTTCCACTTGATGGATCAGCCTTCGCCGAGAAGGCGCTGCCCTTGGCACGCGAGCTAGCGCGCGAATGGGATGCATCGGTGTGGTTGGTGCAGGTTGTCCCCGAAGTACGGGTCGTCGAGGCGCCATATGCCTCCGTTCCTCCGGTTTCGGTGGTCGACGAAAGCGCGGTGAGAGACGTGCAAGAGTATCTTGACGGCCTCGCGGCGACCTTTGAGTGTCCGACCCACACAATTGCAGGGTACGGTCTCATCATCGATCGATTGCTGCACTACGCCGAGCACTTCTCAATTACCGATATTGTGATGGCCAGCCACGGCCGCACCGGGCTAACAAGAATGATACTTGGTAGTGTGGCCGATGAGCTCATCCACCGATTACACCAACCGATCATCGTGGTTCCCGCGCTCGCGCCGGTGCGGGTAGATCAGCCACAGCGGAAGCCGGAAGCTACTGCGGCCACTCCGTCGTAACAAGAACAGTATGCGTGTGCCGTGTCTCTCCTGGACAGGGAGACACGGCATCGTTTGACCGTGAGGCGGTGCGGGTAGACGGGAGCGGACGCGCCCGGATGCTCAGATCACGGCGAGAACGCACCTCCCAAATAAGGCAATTTCCAGGCGTGCGCCTGGCAGAGTCATCAGAAAACGGATCTTCCCCGTCGACGAGCGTGAAGCAACGGCAGGCGCGATGCGCGCTTGCCCATCGACACGAAGCCGAATGGGAAAGGATGCGACGGGTGCTGAAACGGTCTTACTTTCCGTGCGTTGCGGAGGATTGTGGAATCTCCACCTTCCAGCCGTGCGATCGCAGGAATGCAGCCACTTCTTCTTGCTTGAGATATATGGGCGTTGACCACCCAGCCCAAATGCCATTGGGGCTCTTGATGACTATTTCGCCGTCACCATTCTTCGAAATGTCCATTTCGACCCATTGTCCCGTGCGCTCTGAAATCTTCATTGTGGCACCTCCATGGACACTTTGCGCCTCACAGGCGAGGACTTCCATCAGGTGCGTATCCGATTTTTGTTCTCTAACGGTACGAGTTCCTCCCGGATACCAGTCTCGAGCACACCGTCGATTGCCCGGTCGACCGGTCTGGGCCAGCTCATCGAGATCTCGCTTTATTGCAGGCGTCACCTTAAACCTCACTATTGTTCATCGCTAAGGCAGGCGCTTGGCCGTTGAATGAGCGGCAGTCTAATGGCCAATGCAGGAAGAGGGCGATGTGCGATTGTCATCGCTCTTGGTTCCATCGGGACACGTCGTGTTCTTCCAGATGACACCGGATAGATGAGAATGGTGCAGGTCCGCACCGGTCAGGTTGGCTCCAGTCACATCAGCGCCCGTCAATATGGCGTGGCGGAGATCAGCACGCCGGAGGTCGGCACTTCGCATGTAGGCATTGGTCAGGTTGGCAAAGTTCATCTTGACCCGCTCCAGGTTGGTGTTGTGCAAATCGGCCCCAGCGACATCGACCCCGGAGAGATCGACCATCGGAATGAGCTGCAAGTCGGACAAGAAGCGAACGAGGATGGCGCTTCTTGCGGCGTCTAGTCTCCCAATCGTTGCCATCGTCCGTGCCCTGGCAGCCATCTGCGCCCACGATGGCGACGTTGCTCCGCCTAGTCCTTGCTTCATAAGGTCCGACATGCGGTCCAAATACGCACTCAGCAACGCGTCTTGCCGCTGCGCGTCGCTTGTCTGCTGCGTGGCATGCTCCTGTTGGGCGGTGAATAACAGGCCAACCCCTGCAAGCACCAGGGGAACAACAAGGAGCTGCAGCACGTCCCACAGGGTCTTCCCCCGCTGAAAATCCACGTTTGCCTTCTTGGGTTCCGACGACGGGCCAATCCCCGTCCATGTCCAACCATCCTTGTACCCTCCAACGGCACACACCGCGAGGACGGTGAGCACGCCCAGCACGGCGAGGGTGGTAGACAGGGTATCCAATCCGCCAGACCCGAGGGCCAGCGCGACTGTGCCTGCAACGAGAACCAGAGCAGCGACGACAAGCCCCACAAGACTGCTCCGGAGTGCGACCTTCCGGCGTGCTTGCTGTGGATGCCAACTCCGGTGAAGAACCCGCGTCATTCGGGGTGCGAGCCAGAGCGGACCGCTTCGATTCAACCCATTGGATGACAAGGGAGCTGCTGAGTCGGGTGATGAATCGGGCGATGCGCTGGCCATGCTACGTCTCCAAGTACATTGCTAACCACTGGTACTACTGGTCACACCGTAGCGAGAAGGCGTTTCTGGAGCGTTACAGGGACGCGTCGACCAGGACGAATGTATGCACCTCTCCAGCGGTCGACTGGCTAGGGAGCAGAGCGTGCAGACACACATCCCGCGGTTCATTTCCCGGACCTTCGATACGTGTTTGAGAACTGGAAGGGCCACCCGTCCCGCTATGAACCACCTGTGGCACTTATCGCCTTCACCGTTTTCGTGAACTAGCGCCACTTGTCCTGCCTGACATACCGCCTCCGGTGGATGGTGAGCTCCTCCTTCCATACGCCGATGATTCTTGTATCTAATCGGCTTCGACGCGACGGCTCACTGGGGATATCTGTCACGTCGCAGCATCCGGTCGAGTGTGGAAGATCGATCATGCGTACCGGCCACAGTTCCACAAAGTCGGTCCGGTCAGCGCCCCAACGTGGTTCTGACGGTCACCCCTATGCAGACAGCCGCGGGCAGCAGATGGTCATCTCCCGGTGAAGCCAGCTACACTCGGCTACGGCGATTGTTGGTCAGGAGCGTCCATGCCCCAACTTGTTCGCACTGTGGTCTGGCGCCGGCTCGACCAGCCCTGCGCTGAATACGGTGCGCTCTGGTCCGATGAACCGGGATGGCAGCTGCGGGGAACCATGGTCGGTGCGCTGAATGGGACACCGCTGAAGGTGCGGTACGGCGTGCTGTGTGATGGACACTGGCACACTCTCGCGGCACACCTGGCGCTCCGGACGGGGCCAACCGAACAGGTGCTGCACCTTCGAGTCGACCGCGACCGGCGATGGTGGAAGGCAGGAGAGGAACTGGTCACAGTGCGAGACTGCGTCGACATTGACCTTGCGATCACGCCGGCGACCAACACCCTTCCCATTCGACGACTGGGCCTTGAGATCGGTGCCAGCGCTCGGGTCCGAGCTGCATGGGTACGCTTCCCTGAGCTGACCATTGAACCGCTCGAGCAGACCTACACCCGACTGACAGATACGCGATACGGCTACCGGAGCGACTCTTTTCACGCTGAGCTTGACGTCGACGACCTCGGCCTTGTCCGGGAATACTCCCGCGGATGGGTGCGTGAAGCCGACTTCAATGCGGGATGACGTGGCTGGGAGCGAGTTGTTTGGTCCCTCCGTGACATGGCGCAGAGCGGCGGGGCGCAATACGACCGAGGGCGGAAGCACACGAATCATCCCACGCTGTCATCGCGGGACCGAGGGGGCACATATAGTCGAAAGGGACAGGCGCACACGCAACGGAGAGCTGCTGCTACTACTGAGGTGTGAGTAAGCTTCGATGCCGATCCCTGACATCGCAGCGAAGTGCGCGCCGAGCCCGAGCCTGATCCGATCACCGCAGCACTGACCGCAACTACATATGCACCGCACCTGAAAACGATCCCGACGAAGTGTCCATGGGCTATGGCATGACTCTCATTGCCAACCGGAGGCAAGGTAACCGTCTTGAATGCTTTTGGGATCGGGGAGGCGTTCATGAGAAACCATCAATGAGCACCCGCCGTCGTGTCTAAGTGGTCGATGTACTCATCAATGTAGTACTGAGGGTTGGAGCGCTGGAAGTTAGCTATCAGTCCTTCCAACCAGCAGTGTGACCGTATCTGCTGCGTCGTCAGATGATGTGCTTGCGCCGGATACGTGCTGAGTATGTCGGAGACCTGGTAGGGCTGATTCACCATCTGGGTGTACCCAGGGCGCAGATCGGAGAGACGATTGCCTAACGACGAAAGCGGGGCCGCGGTGAAGGCCTCTCCGCCAGGAAGAGCGAACGTCACGATCAATGTGAGTCCGAGCAGAAGGTGGAAAAGCAGGCCCGAGCCGACCTGCTTTCGCACCATCATTCGCCTACGATTCTCGACGCCATTGCGACAGCGACGCACAGTCTGGGCCCCTGAACCAGGTCGGAGCAGGAACGCATGAGTCGCCCCGTTGATCCCCCGCAGCCGACAATCCAGCCACGCGCGTTGAGTGCCTGGACACTGGTCAATGTCCAGCCCGCGTCATGCGGAATCTAACTGTTGAGGTCAAACATGCCCATTGGCGGCGACCAGATGAGGGCGTGCTCTGCTCCCGACGCGGTTCCGGAGACACCAATCACGTGAGGCATGATACGATTCCACGCAGGGGGTCACGGGATCGTGCGATTAGCTGCCGGCATGATCGTATGCGGTGTGATTGCGGCGTCGATAGTGGGCGCACCCGTTCTGCGAGCTGCAACCGCACAGCCCATGATAGTCCGCATCCACGTGACGGGTGATGTACGGCTTGATCGATTTGAACGGTTTCCCACCGACCTGCACGATACTGGCTGCACGTTGATTCGTTCGTATGCGCCTCCGGGCAAGCCGCACACATACAGCTACACAGTCACCATCAATGAAGCCGGCCGCCATTTCCAGCGCGATACGTTCTACTTGACGGTCGATCCTTTCCGGCGAGGCCAGACAGTTTACACCAGCACACGTGCCGGTCGGTTTCAGCTTTTCTCCAGGGCGCACAACAAATCGGTTGTGATTTCGGCATTTCATGGAATCCCCGGCCTTCACCTTCGATTCACGCTGGCGCCTGATCTGAGAAGCGGAACCGCCGCAGCGACGGGCGCCGACGGAGACTATGGAGGACAGGTAGGATTGCATGCCTCGATGACGGTGCAGTGGAGCTGCCCGGTGCTCTTCAACGAGCACTACGGGTAGGGGAACAAACGGGAGTAATTCGATGGTCCAGATGCCACCTGATGTTGTGAACCTGCTCAACGCCGCTCTCACAGCGGAGCTAACGGTGATCGACAAACGCGAACGAATGTACACGGATCCACTCATTCCCATGTGGGACGGCCGGCACATTCTCATGACATCCAGCGTTCTCTTCTCACGCAAGCTGGAGCGTATCAAGGCAAACCCAAAGGTCAGTGTGAGCCTGAATGACCCTGTCGCCTGTCCGGTGACACCCTTTTTGCGCGCCACTATTCAGGGTGACGCACGGGTCATCGACGGCGATATCCATCAGGATTGGGAGCGACTTCTGCCGCTGTGGACCGCCAAGGAACCCTCTGTCTCGAAGCTCATGCGATTTCGCTTTGCCCTGCCCCTGTTCTGGGAGCGTTCAGTCATCGAGATCACGCCCCGACGCGCGCTGGTCTGGCCGGGGGGCGACACTACCCAGACGCCGGATATCTTCGATCTCTCTGAGGATGCAGCATGAAAGTCGACGACGCCCTGCATCAGCTGCACCGATTTCCGCACGCCATCTTGATCACGATCGATATACAGGGATACCCACTGGCAGTGGCCACAGAGTTTCGGGTTCAGGGACGGACACTGACCCTGACGCCGGTCAATACCGGCTCTATCTCGCCTGGTGATACGCAGAACGCACAGGTTGTCTTCAGTCACATTCATCCGCTGCCGGGCTACGGCTACGACGAACGGGCGTACATCGAGCTAACCGGCTCGCTCAGCATCGGCAAGGACGACTGGACATTCACCCCGCATCGGGCGCGGGGCTGGGACGAAAAGACCTTACCTTTCCTTGAGCTCTGCGAGCGTGCGCTTCCCCAGGCGCGACGCTATATGCGGATGCTCTCTCAGGAGAGAGGAGAGCCGGTCGGTCCCCGCATGGGCTGGGGGTGGAAGCTGTTCAATGCCACCCGCGCTCCGTTTCTCACTGCCACGCTCGTGCCGGTGGGATTGGGCCTGGCGGCTGCCGCCTACGACGGTCCCTTCTCCTGGAAGCTGGCAGGGCTAACCACGGTTGGCGCCATCGCGGCGCATCTGGGCATCAACATCACCAACGATATCTTTGATACGCGCAGCGGCGCCGACGAGATCAATGTGACGCCGACCATGTTCAGCGGCGGTTCTCGCGTCCTGCAGTACGGCCTCCTTTCAATGAGTGAGATGAGCGCCCTCGCCGGCGCCTGCTACGCTGTTGCCATCGGCTCGGGCCTGGCGCTGGTCGCACAATCCGGCACCGGCCTGCTGGGCCTGGGTGTGGCCGGTCTCCTGATCGGCTACTTTTACACCGCACCGCCCCTGCGCCTGGTCCACCGTGGACTGGGAGAGCTGGCCGTGGCGGCAGGCTTCGGTCCGATCATGGTGCTCGGCGCCTACTACGTCCAGCGCGGCCACTATGCCCTGTGGCCTGCCGTACTCTCGATCCCGGTGGCCATGTTCGTCATGCTCATTCTTTATGCCAACGAGATTCCGGATCGCATCGCAGATGCGCGGGCTGGAAAGCGGACGCTGGTAGTCCGTTTTTCGCCAGGCACGGTGGTGAAGGGGTACGCGACTGCCGCTTCCGCTGCGTACGGCACGGTAGCTGCCGGGACCGCCGCCGGAATCCTGCCGGCGCCCACACTTGCCAGCCTGGCCACCATACCTCTGGCAGTGCGTGTCACCCGTGGCATCAACCGGCATTTCGACCGTCCGTATGAGGTGATGCAGTCCTTGCAGGACAACATCGTTCTTCATCTGTCAACCGGAGCGCTTCTTATCGGGGGCGTACTGGCGGCCCGGCGCTGGGGGCGGTCACGTCCCGCAGCCTAGTGCCAAGGCAACGGGGACGCTGTGCAAACTGTCGGGGTCGGTCCGGGTGCCCTCCGGGTGTGACCAGCCTGTCTCTCGGTCAAATGGGCACAGGCAGCGTATCCCGGTCGGGAGGGAGTTTCGCGACACGCCTCTACAGACCATACCGACCGGAGGCCGCTATCCCTTCCATACCACCATTAGTAGGGGTCGGTCGTGACCGCCCCGCCTTTTCCCGGATGGCACAACACGACACTTGATCGTGCTAACTATGAACGCAGACGAGTACACCTGGGACGATCGCTACCCCGACCGTGCCCTCTTGAGACGGGAGATCGCGGCGGTGACGGATGCGTTTCTCGACGCGCTCTTTTCCGCCTTCTCGCGGGAGGCCGTAGCCGGCGTGTACGCCAAGGGATCAACACGCAAGGCCTGGGATTCGCCGCTGGACTACGTGCCGGAGCTGAGCGACGTCGATTTTCATGTGTTGTTTGCCGATGATCGACCAGGAACCCAGTACTTCGGCTCCGTAGAGACGGGCATAGCCATGCAGCGAGCGCTGGAGGAGGGCTATATCAGGCGCATCGCTTATCCGATCCACACACCACGGGTGCAGCTGGTGATCGCAAACGACCTGCACCGCCAGCCGCACTTCATTCACTCGGTATCCGAGACAGTTGAGACTCTCTTTGGCCAGCCCTACCCACAAGCGATAATCGACTCAACCAAGAGTCTTGCTGCCACGCGTGACAATCTGCTTTCGCACGAACCGTTTTTGCGCGATCTGGGTGAGCACGTGGCCGATAAGCCGGGCCGTCATCTATGGGAGATGCTTCGAGTCATGAGCTGGCGTGTTGGTCCAACCGGTCCCCGCATCCTGGAGCTGAAAGGCGTCCCCTTTCTCGACGCCTGGGGAGTCAACCGCACAACTATCGTGCGCATGCTGCAAAACAGCGGTGAGCACGACTTAGCAGTCGACTACGCCACCTACTACCTGAGGGGATGGAGATACTTCCTTTCCCGGCGACTAGACAGCGAGACGGCTCGGCAGGCTATTCTGGCCGGTAGCCGGGTGCTGGCCCGCGGAATCGCTGTAGCTCAAGGCTCATCGTAGCTGGAGAGCAGATCCCGGGCTGCATCTATTTGCGCGACCATCCAGGCTTCCCGCCGTGACCCCGCCCCGCGGCTATGGACCTCTATGACCTGTTCATCTAATTCCTGGATAGCCGCAGGCCCACCCAGGATCCGAATCGAACGCAGAATTCGATTGAAAAGCTCATAGTAGCGCGGTACAGCTACGGAGCCATTTCCTACCCTGCCTGCGACTGGGTCCTCAGACTCTCATACCCGGGCCCACGATCGATCATTGCGAATTCTTCACGTGAGGCGGCGATCTGTCGTCTAAGAGATCGCGTGGCATCTTCGTCAATTGCCATCTCGTCGCCCTCACCGGTCAATGCCACCCCATAGTCGTCGTGAGCGCTCCGTGCCGATACCTTGCCCTGGATTACGTCGAGTAGAACCGTATCGGTTTCACGCTCCAGCGGATCGCCCCAGCCGCCGCCGCCAGTCGTCATGAGGCGGATCACGTCACCGGCCCTCAGGGGAATGTCGTCGTTGAGGCCGGGGAGATGACGTTCATCCGGA
>DASVZE010000325.1:0-6624 GCA_036391775.1 Chloroflexota bacterium
GGTCCTGGCCACAGCGAGACATGGGGTATAGCCGAGGAGGCATCAGGGATTATCTGGGAAGTCGCGGAATCTTTACAAACCGGATGCCGTCGAACTGATACATCGCGAGCGGCTCCTGCGGTTCCGTGGCAGAGAATTGGATAGCTGTGATGCCATAGCCCGCCATATAGAGCTGGCGCGCTCTGCGATAGGCCGTTCCCTGCCGGTGGACACGTTCCTCGATCACCGGATCCTGAGCGCGCTCGGCACGCAACAGCCACATACAAGCCGCCAGTGGGGTTAGCCGCTCACGCCGGTCTACACCGGCGTGAGCGGCTAACCGACTTCTTGCTTACTGTCCCGCGGCCGCGATGCGCGACTCGCCACGAGCGTCCTGCTTCTGCTCCTGCCGGACGACAGGCGGCGTATCCATGAACAGAGTGGAAAACGAACCGACCAGCAAAATAGTGATTGGTACCAGCAACGCCGGCTTCATAGCGTTCAGGAATGCTTGTTGGAATACCTCATGGCCAACAATTTGCAGATGATGCGCCAGGCCGGCCGGCAGGTTTTTGGGCAGATTACCGCTATTTTCCCCACGTCCCACCTGAAACCCTCCACTGGCCGCATGGGAAAACCCGCTGACGAAGCGCCCGCGAATCTGCAGAGGAAGCTGCGCTGCCGCGCGGCTGGCCTGGCTCTTCAGCTCGGAGGCCAGCTGATGCTGCAGCACGGCGCCTACCACGGCGTTTCCCACCGCGCCCCCCACCTGGCGCACCGTATTGATAAAGCCCGACGCGGTACCGGCTTGTTCGGGACGCACGTGTCGCATGGCCAGTGTCACCATCGGCGCGAAGGTGCAGCCCATGCCCACGCCGGCCACGATGAGCGGCAGCGTAAATGACGTGCCGGTGGACGTCAATGAGGCAACCCAGACCACCATCCCCATCCCGGCGGCAAAGAGGACCAGCCCCGTGAACAGGATGAATTTGCCGTTGACGCGGTCGGTGAGCCGCCCGGCGAAGGGCGAGATAAGCAGCGAGGTAAGGGAGGTGGGCACCAGCACAAAGCCCGCGTGCAGCGCGTCCAATCCCAGAACCGACTGCAAAAAGATCGAGAGAGGCAGGAAGAGCCCCAGCATGCCGAAGGCAACCAACGCCGATACGCCATTGGCGATGCTGAAGTTGCGGTCATGGAACAGCGAGATCGGCAGCAGCGGCTCGTCTGCCCGCACCTCCAATGTGACAAAAACCGCCAGAATGACGACGCTGAGAAGCAAGAGACTCAAGACGCTGACCGGCCCGGCCTCGACGGGACCGATATTGATGGCGCCCACGTTCCAGATACGGCCCCAGTTGAACTTTTCGCTTTCGATCAGCGCGAATACGCCGATAAAGAGTCCGCTCGATGCCAGCGCGACACCGGGAATATCCAGATGGTGCTTGCGGTGGTTGGTGAGCTCCGGCATGACCAGGGTGGCCAGCACGATGGCGGCGATGCCGATCGGCACGTTGACGTAGAAGATAGCCCGCCAGGAAAAAGTGGTGGTCAGAAACCCACCAAGTGTTGGACCGGTCACCGCGGCAAGGCCGGCCACCGCGCCCCATACCCCGAAGGCTGCTCCGCGCTTCTCCGGAGGGAAGATCGAGGTGATGATCGACATACTCTGCGGTGTGAGCAGAGCGCCGCCGACACCCTGGATGACACGGAAGATGATGAGCTGCTCGGGGCTTTGAGCCAGACCGCAGGCGGCCGATGCCAGGGTAAAGAGAGCCAGGCCCGAGAGAAATAGCTTCTTGGGTCCGTACATGTCACCCAGACGGCCAGTCGTAATGAGCAGCACTGCATAGACCAGGATGTACCCGCTCAGGACCCATAGGATCTGATCCAGAGACGCGTGAAGGTCGGTAATGATGCTGGGAATGGCCACATTGACGATCGTCGTATCGAGCAGGATCATAAAGAAGCCCAGCGAAACCACGATCAAAGTAATCCAGGGATTCACCGGAATCCGTGGTGTGCTGAGGGATGTTTGTGGCTTTCTGGGTGGGGCGTGATCGGTCATCCGGTAACCTCCGTCGGAACGCGTTGTGCAATAAGGTCTTCAACCCACAGGCGTTCGGCCTGCCAATGCTCGAGGCGGTGGTCGATCACGGCAAGGATCCACCGCTTTCGGTCATCTGGCAGCAATGGTGTCGCCAGCACGTCCGAACGCTTGCGGCGTAAGTGGTCGAGATTCTGTTGAGCGTGGACCGCGTAATGGCGGCAGAGATAGAGCCTCTCCTCCGGAGTGAGACGGAAGAAGAGTGCCACCTTCTGCATAAATAGCACGCCGTACTCACCCTGATGCCGGCTGGTGTCCATGACCAGCTCGTGCAGCCGCTCTTCGCCTGCGCCTGTGATGGTGAATACCTTTTTCGAGCGGCCCTCATCCTCCTCACTCGGCTCGGAGCAGATGAGTCCTTCAAGCTCGAGGCGGTTCAGAACGGGGTAGAGCGCGCCCCACTGCACCTGGCGAAACGGCCCCATGGTGGCGTCGATCACCTTGGCGATCATGTAGCCGTGCATGGGAGCTTTGGCGAGCTGGGCAAGAACAAGAAATTCGTACATAAATCAATATATCAAACAGATATATACGGATGATATGTGAGTTCTTCAGACCGGCGCAAGCCGCATGAGTCGCTAACATGGTGCTGAAATCCCCTCACCCCCAGCCCCCAACGTGGGAGAGGGGAAGAATGACGTTCCAATATCGTGCTCCCCTCTCCGCCTGCCGCACGTGGGTACGCGGCTTGGAAGGGGTCGGGGGTGAGGGGACCCTATACAGGAAGAATGATGGAAGTCTACGACAACATTCTTGGTTTAATCGGCAATACACCTCTGATTCGGCTCAACCGCGTGTCCCGGTCGGTCAAGCCCGCCATCCTGGCCAAGATCGAGTCTCTGAATCCTGGTGGAAGTGTGAAGGATCGCATCGGCATTCGCATGATCGAGGACGCAGAACACCGGGGCTTGCTGCGTCCGGGCGGAACGATCGTGGAGCCGACATCGGGCAATACCGGCGCGGGGCTCGCCATAGCGGCCGCCATCAAGGGGTATCGCACGATCTTTGTCATGCCTGACAAGATGAGCGCCGAGAAGATCTCGCTGCTCAAAGCGTATGGAGCCGAGGTCGTGATCACCCCGACCTCGGTCCCGCCGGAATCACCGGAGAGCTATTACCGGGTGGCCGATCGTCTGGCCCAGGAGACACCCGGCGGGTTCCAGCCGAATCAGTATTACAACCAGGCAAACCCGGACACACACTACAACACCACAGGCCCCGAGATCTGGCGGCAGACCGAAGGGAAGATCGACGTTTTTGTGGCAGGCGTGGGGACAGGCGGCACGATTACCGGGACCGGCCGCTATTTAAAGGAACAGAATCCGGAGATCATGGTCGTTGGCGCCGACCCCGAGGGATCGATTCTCTCGGGCGGAGAGCTACGCCCGTACAAGGTCGAGGGCATCGGCGAAGACTTCTGGCCCGGGACCTTCGATCCTCAGATCGTGGATCAATGGGTCCGGGTGAGCGACCGCGACTCCTTCCGTGCCGCTCGCCGCGTGACACGTGAGGAGGGCATCCTGATCGGCGGCTCCGGCGGTACTGCCATGTTTGCCGCGCTACAGGTAGCCCAGCAATTGGACGAGAGCAAGCTGATCGTGGTGCTCCTGCCTGATACCGGCCGCAGCTATCTGAGCAAGGTCTACAACGACCAGTGGATGCAGGACAACGGCTTCCTGGAGCGGCTTCCCACCACCCTACGGGTAGGCGATCTATTGCGGCACCGGCATGGCGCCGTGCCGGAATTGGTCGTGGTATCCCCCGAGGAGAAAGTGGGGCGGGCGATCGACATGCTGCAGGAGTACGGCATCTCGCAGATGCCGGTAGCGCACTGGACCAACGGCCACTCGGTGGATGACATCGTGGGGAGCATTCAGGAGCGCACCCTGCTGGCGCGCGTGTTTCGTGAGCCCGACATGGTGGAAAACTCTGTCAGCGAGGTGATGGACCCGCCGCTTGACACGGTTGAGGTGATAGAGGAGATCGAGTCCATTGTCGCGTCGCTTCTCGGCCAGGATACAGCGCTGATCGCGCGCCACGGGGAGAAGCCGGTGGGCGTCATCACCCGTTCCGATCTGCTGGAGTACATCGCGCACGCGCGCGATCAACGCTCGTGACACGGTTCATCCTTCTGTAAGTAACCGTTGTGCCCCCTTCCGCGCTTCGACTACGCTTATTTGAACGTTGAGTAAAGAGGTTCAAAAGGAGCCATCGTGGACGAGGGACTGACTATCTGGTTTACCGGCCTGTCCGGAGCGGGCAAGTCGACTGTTGCGACCTTACTGGCGGAGCGCCTCAAGGGAATGGGCCGGCGTGTTGAATTGCTCGACGGCGATGAGGTGCGCAAGAACTTGAGCTCGGGGCTCGGTTTCTCCAAGGCCGATCGTGACGCCAATATCCGGCGCATCGCATTTGTTGCCAAGCTTCTTTCGCGCAATGGCGTGGTTGCCATTACCGCCGCCATCTCCCCGTATCGTGAGATTCGTGACGAAGCCCGCCGCGAGATCCGGCACTTTGTCGAGGTCTTTGTCGATTGCCCGCTCGACGTATGCGAGCAACGCGACGTCAAAGGACTGTACGAAAAGGCACGCAGAGGAGAGATTCAGCAATTCACCGGAATCTCTGACCCATATGAGCCTCCACTGCATTCCGAGGTCACGCTGCATACCGACCAGGAGACGCCGGAGCAGAGCGTGGACCAGATCCTGACCAAGCTGGGTGAGATGGGGTATCTAGCGCTAGAGTACGCATCCACCGGTGACGCGTATACCGCCGAGGAAGAGGCTCTGGTCGAGGAGCGGCTCAAGAACCTGGGCTACCTCTAGCCATCACCCGCCTACCGACCGGTCTACGCGATAGGGTGCGGTCTGCAATCACCGTGTAATCGCACCCATTAAAAGTGCTCGTCTGTCCCCTTGTGTACGCACGAGGATGCCCGACAATTTCTCCGTTGCTACAATCGTGCCGTTATGCCGGCTGCCGATATTCGGTTTCTGGTGGGACTGAGCCTGCTGCCAGGCATCAGTCCCGCCCGCTTCCATATTGGCGGCACAGGCGCGAATTGGAGACTACAGGGCGGCGCGACACAAATTGCACTGATGCAACAGATTCCCCCAAACGCCTTCGGCAATCCAGAGGAACTTCCATTCTATGTAGCTCCTCCGCCCACCCCTGGGATGCCTTAGTAGCATAACGACCCTCACGGGACACGGAACGCGCGGAGACCAGAAAATGACAGCAGATTACAAGGTTGTTGATGGCACTTTGTGGATCACAGATAGAGAAACTGGCCGCCAATTGTGGTCCACCTAGATCAACCTCAACGCCGCAGGACAGATCACCAGCATCACCCCGCCCAACAGCTCAGCTGTCCCTATGACCTACACCGGGGTCGGTGAGCAGCAGCGGGTGGGAGCCGGCTCGACCAGCTACCAGTACGATGCCACCGGTCTCTCCCAACAATCCGACAGCTCGGGATCGAGCTACTTCACCAGCCTGCCGGACGGCACGGTGATCAGCGAAACGGTCTCGGGAAGCACCTACTATTACTTAAGCGATGGAGCTGGATCGGTGGCCGCTCTGACCGATAGCGGCGGAGCGGTCAAGAACACCTATGCCTATGATCCGCTCGGCAATGTCACCAGCTCCACAGGAACAACGCCCAACCCGTTCACCTTCCAGGGCGGCATGGACGACAGCCGGACCGGCTTCTACTACACCGGCAGCGGCTACTACGATCCTAGCAACGGACAGTCGTTTGGCTGTCAGGATCAGGGCTGGGTGGATCCGGGTGAGGATCTGTGTGGCGAGGACGAAGGCTCCAGGGGGACCAGCGGCGCAGACCCGAGCATTAAGTGCACACTTGCCCAGACGGGCTACGTGATCCAGGGACCGTACGACGGATCGCACTTGTACATCGAGAGGCTTGGGTTCGACGGCGCGGTTTGCAACAAGACGTTCTCGGAGGGCGCCATCGTGGTAAGAGTACAGAAGCACGTGGGAGACACATGGGTGAGTGTGGGCAAAGTAGGGTGCAGAAATGTCGGACCTGTCTACAAGGGCGAGAGCTTTAGCTGTGTTCAGGACACCTTGATAACCCTTGGCCCAGGAGCTTACAGGGTCAGGTGGGGCCTCCTGGCGCGTAGCCTAGACCGCAGGAAGATCTATAACGGCCTGGGGGAGAGTTGCGAGTTCTTTGTGCGGGTCGATGAACCGCCCGTTATCGAGTGCCGTCCACAACGCTGATCACCAATCGCCGACGCGTAGGGAGCGCTGATTGTAATGCAACTGCTAGAACCGTGTGGGCGCCACCTGGCGAACGGCTCAAGAGTCTGCTCCGTATTGCTTCTACTGGTAGCCGCGCACTGGTCCCCTTGGACTCGTATTGTCGTGGCGAGCCAGACCAACGCGACCGACGAATCACGCCGCTACTCCGTTGCCCTCAAAGTCGCAGCAGGAAGAAAACCCGCCGCTTGGCTCAAAGCTGCGGGCCAAGCATACATCATCGACGGTCCCCAAAACGATCTGCTGATCCGTAACAT
>DASVZE010000326.1:0-9370 GCA_036391775.1 Chloroflexota bacterium
GATATCATTGATCGAATCTCCTACCGGCAGAACAAAACACGCAGAAAATTGCAGCCCGTTACCGGTCCCCGCATTCATGAGAGTTGGCGAATTGGGCATAAACTTGCGATCAATCAAGAGATCATAAAAAGCGGCCTCGTACTCTTCAACCGCGCTCTGTGTTTCCCACCTGTTCTCGGCGGCGGCGATAGCGCATGCAACCCGCCAGCACATTTCATCCGGGGTTTCCACCACCTTACCGTCGCGCTTGATCAGGTATCGCTCACGTAACACGCGGAGCGCCGATTCGCTCCACCGTCCGTCACGCCGCGGTCGCGGCCTCCGTGTACTCATACTCTCCGCGTGGGCCAGTCGATCTGCCGTTTCCACTGCCTGTTCTACTTCGAGATCCATGCCGTACTCCGTCCGTGGGAGATCCGATTTTGTTACCCCCATATTTCGGGGTGCACCCCCTATCCTAACCACAAGATAGGGCCGCGTCAACCCTCAACCACTACATATAGTGTTTATGCCCGATGTTACAGTGCGCTATGTTGTGCACGCATAATCGGGGTCGTCAGGCCCGATTTGCTCCATTATAGGACATTCGTGCTACAACCTCCGCATTTCATGTGAAGATATGGCCGCAATTCGACCCGAGTCTCTACGTGTGCCGGACATCGAGGTGCCATAATCGGGCAGTGCCCGAAAAGGAGCCGCCGTGATCGAGGCAACCTTCGCGCTCTTCAATGTGGACCAGCTCGTAACCATGGCGCCCGGGTCTCACCCTGCTGCCCAGGGACCGCTCGGCATCATCGAGCGAGCAGCATTAGCGGCGAAGGGAGAGTGCATTGTGTGGGTCGGCACCATGCAGGAGATGCACGAACAGGTGCGCCTCACAGCCGACGCCACCGTGCTCAATACGCACGGCCGCACCGTTTTGCCGGGGTTCGTAGATCCGCATACGCATCCGGTGTTCGCCGGGGAACGGTCCGGTGATTTCTACGCACGCGCGCTCGGTGAACGGTATGCCGACCAGCTGAACGCGGGCGGGATTATGCGCACGGTTCAAGCGACACGGGCGAAATCCGAAGACGAGCTGCTCGACCTGGCATACCAACGTGCCGACGTTTTTTTGCGTCACGGCGTGACGACGATCGGGGCAAAGACCGGATACGGCCTGACTGCTGAGGATGAGGCAAAGAGCCTCCGGGTGCTCAATCGCTTGCAACACCTCCATCCGCTCAAGACGGTGCCGACCTTTCTGGGCGCCCACGTCGTTCCTTCGGACTTTGATGGCAGCACCGACGCGTACGTTACCCAATTAATCGACGAGTGGCTACCGGCGGCACAGGGACACGCACAGTTCGTGGACGTCTGGTGCGAAGACGGGGTCTTCTCCACCGAGCAGTGCCGCCGAATCCTGACGCGGGCGCGAGAGATGGGATTTCAGCTCACGGCACACGCCAACGAAATCGGACCAGGTGACGGGGTCCGGTTGGCCGCCTCCCTTGGAGCCAAATCGGTCGACCACGCGGTCTTCCTCGAACAGCAGGATATCGACGCTCTACGTGACGCTGGAACCGTCGCCGTCCTCTTGCCCGGCACAACGTTTTCCCTTGGATCTGATCGATACGCGCCCGCTCGCAGGTTGCTTGATGCAGGCGTCACAGTCGCCCTTGGCACAGACTTTAATCCCGGGACGTCCTATACCCAGAACATGCCATTCATCGTGACGCTGGCTGTACTCAAGCTTGGAATGACGCCGGAAGAAGCATTCCGGGCGGCCACCCTGGGAGGAGCTGCGGCGCTTGATTTACAGGATCGTGTGGGCTCGCTCGAACCCGACAAGTACTGCGATTTCGTGGCGTACTGCACCGGGGACTATCGAGACATTCCCTACCAATACGCCATGAATCTGGTGGATACCGTGGTCGCACGAGCGCAGGTGACGGTACAGGACGGACAGACTGTCACCAACCCGCGTGCCCTTCTACGACCTGCCTGATGCGCCGGCTGCTGCTGCAGCTATGGGGTCTTCCATGGCCTGCATGGTTGCGCCGCTGGAGCGCGCTTTTATTGGACCGGCACTGGATTCAACGGTGGGTAGTACCCCAATTTCTGGTTGGGGTGGTGGGCGTGGTGCAAAACGGAGAGGGCGAGGTTTTGCTGCTCAAGCACACGTATCGCCTCGCGCATCCGTGGGGGCTTCCCACGGGTTTTCTGGAAGGCCACGAACAGCCTGATCGCGCTCTTGAGCGTGAGCTGCGGGAAGAGACAGGCTTCACCATTGAAGCGCTTGAACCGGCGCTCGTATACGCGCATCGTAAGCGGCGTCACTTGAACCTGGTGTATCGCGGGCGTTACATCGGCGGCCTTTTTAAGCCCAGCCTGGAGGTGAGCGAGGCCCAATTCTTTTCGCTTGACGGCCTGCCCCCTATGCTGGAGGACCAGCTTTGGGTGGTACGGGAAGTTTTGAGGAAGAAGGTCATATGAAGTCGCTAATGGAATCTATACCCAACTTCTCGGAAGGCAGGCGCTCCGAGGTTATCGCGGCGATAGTCGACGCGGCACGTTCGATACCGGAGGTGCGCGTTCTCGATCTACATTCCGACGCGGACCACAATCGCAGTGTGTTAACGCTTGCGGGACCGGGAGAAGCACTCCAGGATTCTCTGTTCCGCGCGATCGCCACAGCCTCAGAGCTGATCGATCTTCGAACACACCAGGGTGAACATCCCAGAATCGGGGCGACCGATGTGGTTCCGTTTGTTCCGCTGGGCGAGACTGCGATGGCCGATGCGGTATCCGCGGCCCACTCTCTGGGCCGGAGGGTATCCGCCGAGCTGGGGATTCCGGTGTACTTCTACGAGGAAGCCGCCACTACACCCGATCGCCGAAATCTCGAGGCAATTCGTCGCAAGGGGTTTGAGGAGCTGCGCGACAGTATCGTAACGGACGAAGAGCGCGTGCCTGATGTGGGGCCCCGTATGCTTCACCCCTCAGCAGGTGCTACAGTCGTCGGCGCGCGTGGTCCTCTCATCGCCTATAACGTATATCTCAACACCGAGGATGTGCGCATTGCCAAGGAAATTGCACGCGCAATTCGGCATAGCTCCGGCGGGCTACGCTATGTCAAGGCTCTGGGCATGGAGATTCCCGCGCGGAAGCAGACCCAGGTGTCGATGAACTTGACGAACTACAGGCGCAGCGCAATGCACACAGTTTTCGAAATGATCAAGCGCATGGCTGCATCTCACGGCGTTCAGATTGTGGAGTCGGAGGTAGTCGGGTTAACGCCCATGCAGGTACTGACGGACGCGGCGCAATTCTATTTACAGCTACACGGGCTCAAGCTCGACCAGATTCTTGAGGCGAAGCTCATGGAAGAGTCGTGAAGGTCGATCCGCTATCTCTCCAGGTATTTGCCAATCTCTTTTCGTCGGTCGCGGAGGAGATGGGAACCGTACTGCAGCGGTCGTCATACTCGCCGAATATAAAGATGCGGCGCGATTACTCCTGCGCCGTATTCGATCTCGACGGCCGGATGCTGGCTCAGGCCGCGCACATGCCGGTTCATCTGGGTGCCATGCCCATGGCTATGCAAGCGGTTCTTGGCCGCTTCGATCTTGGTCCTGGCGATGTGGCAATGCTGAACGATCCGTTTGCCGGGGGCACCCATCTCCCAGATGTGTCACTTGTCTCCGCGGCTTTCTCACCAGCCGGCGCGCGTCTAGGTTATGTCATGTGCAGAGCCCATCACGCTGATATTGGAGGGATGACCCCGGGTTCCATGCCGGCGTCCACTTCTATATTCCAGGAGGGCCTGATAATCCCGCCGCTGCTACTCGTCGAACGCGGCAAAACAAACGAAGCCCTTCTAGATCTCTTGATTCGAAATGTTCGAACTCCGGAGGAGCGTCGTGGTGATCTTCGGGCACAACTCGCCGCGCAACGCGTCGGAGAGGAGCGTTTGGTCGAGCTGGCAGACCGGTACGGTGTGTCTGCCTGCCGAGTACATGGAAGAGCGCTTCAGTCTTACGCTGAACGCACCATGCGGCTACTAATTCGGAAGATCCCACCCGGAAAATACACATGGACCGACTGGCTGGACGGCGACGGCCAGACAGACGATCCTGTCCGAATCCAGGTTTCAGTCCGCCGCGATTCCGGCGAGGATTGTCTTGAAGTCGACTTTTCCGGGTCTGCGAAACAGTGTCGCGGATCAGTGAACACAGTCCTGGCTGTCACCACCGCCGCAACGCTGTACGTCCTTCGGTGCCTGCACACGGCTGATTCTCCCGTCAACGCGGGGTCGCTCGTCCCACTGTCAATCATCGCGCCTCCAGGACTTGTCGTATCAGCGAGGCCGCCGGCAGCAGTAGCCGCCGGCAATGTCGAGACCTCCCAACGGATCGTGGATGTACTTTTCGGGGCACTGGCACAGGCACTTCCGGAGCGATGCCCCGCGGCCAGTCAAGGCACGATGAATAATCTTGCTCTGGGAGGCTTCGATCCGCAAAGACAGTCGACATTCGCGTACTACGAAACCATGGGTGGAGGCGCAGGCGGGCGCCCGGGCAAAAGCGGGATGAGCGCCGTCCACGATCACATGAGTAACACCCTCAATACTCCGATAGAAGCGCTTGAATCAGCGTATCCGCTGCGCGTCACCTGCTATCGCATAAGACGCGGCACGGGAGGAAAGGGTCTGTTCAGAGGCGGCGACGGCTTGCAGCGCGATCTCCAGTTCCTGGCCGAGAGCGACGTGACTATCCTTTCGGAGCGCCGCAGCCTTCACCCATATGGCATCCAGGGTGGCGAACCAGGTCAGTGCGGCGAGAACATATTGATTCACCAGGGTCATCGCCGAAGTCTGCCTCCCAAAGTGCAGTTACATGTCAGTCCCGGGGACACGGTGAGCGTTCGAACACCGGGCGGGGGAGGGTTCGGTCAGTTGTCGCCAGGTCCCACGCCTTGCTAGTATTCCGTGGTTTTTCGCCATTCATTCATGCCTAAGTTCTTTTTCCACCTTCTACTCACGTCCTCGGCTCTGGGCGCCGTCCTGCTTGCAGGCTGCGGAGGGAACTCTGCCGCTTCGCCACCGACACCCAAAGCCAAGCACCCGGTGGCACTGGCCGCGACTTCTACCAGTCAGCCGGTTCAAGCCACGCCGGATCTCGCCCCGACTGAGACTCCCGCGCCGCAACCAACCGCAACGGCACAGGTCGACATCACGGCGACTGTCGCAGTGACCGACACGCCGCAGCCGGTTGTAGGTGCGCCGTCGTTGATTTCGGCCAGTGTCAGCCCCGTCTCTCCGGTGCCTGGCGGGAGCATCAACGTGACTGTTATTACGAGCGGGCCGGTGAGTAAGGTCACCATGTACCTCGGGTCAGGTTCTCCCACAGGACCTTCTCCGCGCAGCTATTACCTGTCAAGAAGCTCTCCGGGCACCTGGGTTGGTGGGGGAACGGTGCCGTCGGTGCCCGGACAGTATCACTACACCGTTGGTCTTTTTTCCGCCTCCGGAAGACGTATCGTGGTGGATAGAGATGCCTGGAACGTCACGGTCTCGGGCGGTCCGGCCACGGCCGCTCCGGTGAGCCTGAGCTTCCCGGATGATGTCCCTCTTGTGCCTCCCTTCAGCTACGGTTCGCCGCAGGCAGCCGTCTTCAGTGCGGGCGGGCAGACCGTATCCGGTGCCGAAGTTGTGAGTACTGCACGACCCGACGTTTCGGCTTCAGTTGTGGCACAGTGGTACGAGACTCACTTCCCGCGGGCCGGCTGGACTGTTAGCTCTGGCGGAGTACCTGCGGCAGGTGCTGGATCCTTCTCCATGGAGGCAACGAAGGGCAAACGAGTGTGCATTGTGGAGTACTCGTCGTCGACCGTGCACCTATTTTACGGGACGCTCACCTGACACGACTCAAGCGAACCTGCATCCAGGTTGCTGGTAAGCATGGTTCTTCGCGATATAGATGCGGTGGTGTCTTCCACAAGAGGCGGATTGGTCATGGGATCGCTTAGCGCGCTTCTAGATGGGTTCCGGAGTCGGCGCGTGCTGGTTCTCGGCGATGTCGTTGCCGATGCCTATCTTGTAGGGAAGCCCGTTGGCGCCGCGCGTGAAGCGCCGGTCCTGGTTCTGGAACAGACAGACGCGTACATCCTTCCGGGCGGTGGACTGAATACCGCAGCCAACTGCCTGGCTCTGGGCGCGGAAACGCATGTCATCGGCTTGTTGGGGGACGACGAAACCGGCCGCAATCTGAGGCGGAGCATTCAAGAGCTCGGCATGCGAACAGACGGGCTCATTGTTGATCCTCACCGGCCAACCTCAACCAAGACACGAGTAGTGGGAAAGGGCGTGCAGGAAGTTCAGCAACTGGTGGCGCGAGTCGATCGCATTGACCGAGCGCCGATGCACGAGTCGGTGCGCGACCGCATGATTGAGGCCGTACTTTCCGCTTTGCCGAGGATTGACGCGCTGCTCATCTCCGACTACTCGAATGGCGTGATCTCGCAGGAGGTCATCGGTGCATGCCTTCCTGCAGCGCGCGGCACCGGCAAGATCGTCGTCGTCGATTCCCACGGTGACCTGTACCGCTTTCGAGGCGTCACGGCTGCAACGCCCAACCAACCTGAAGCGGAGTCATCCGCAGGTCGCGCCATCGCCACAGAGGAGGACCTTCATGCGGTCGGACGCTTGCTGCTGCAAAGAATGGAAGCGGAGTCCGTCCTCATAACGCGTGGCAGCGAAGGTATCGCGCTATTTGAGACAGGCGTGGAGGGCTACCTTTTGCCCATCGCCCTGGGGGATCAGGCGCAAGCGGTTGATCCTACAGGTGCCGGCGACACCGTGGCGGCAGCGTTCACCCTGGCGCTTGCGTGCGGCGCCAGCGCCCGGCAAGCAGCCTATGTGGCCAATGTAGCCGGTGGTGAGGCCGTACGGCGGTGGGGAGCGGTAACCCTTCAGACACGAGAATTGGGCGAAGCGCTGCGCCGAACAGAACTACCGCCCCCTGCGTAGGCTGCGCGCCGGACCTTCCGGATGCGATACGTATAATGAGCCCCCCACCGCTTATGGATCCAGTATGACGACGCACTCCGCTCAAACCGCTCGTGTTTCCGTGCCCGAGAATACATTCGCGCATGACGTGCCTCTTGTCGCCGTTCTACGGGGAGAGTACGTGGGCAGTCTGCATCGCGGATCTGTTGCCGTGGCAAGCGCCGACGGAAAACTCCGAGCCTCGCTTGGTAATCCCCTGGAAGCAGTCTTCTTGCGATCCGCAGCCAAACCGTTTCAGGTGATGCCGGCTGTCCTGTCAGGTGGTATAGAGCATTTTGACTTGACCACTCGTGAGCTAGCCGTGCTCTGCTCCTCTCATAGCGGTGAGCCGAGGCACCGGGAGGCAGTCTTATCTGTACTGCGGAAGATCGGACTAGATGAGTCGACACTTCACTGTGGCGTTCATCCCCCCATCAGTGAAACCGCGGCGCGCGATATGTGGCGTTCGGGAGGCGATCCCAGTCCGGTGTGTAACAACTGCAGCGGCGCCCACGCGAGTATGCTTCTCGCTGCCCGGGCTATGGGATGGACAATCGAAAGCTACGGTGATATCCGGCACCCTCTGCAGCAGATGACGTTGGAGATCTTGAGTGGATTCGCCGAAATCGACACGGACCGAATTGAATTTGCTGTGGACAATTGTGCAGTACCCACCTTCCGGCTTCCGTTGCTGAATGCTGCCACTGCCTTCGCGCGGCTTGCCACCGGGGAGGCGTTGGAGACGCGCCTTAAGCACGCCGCGGCTCGAGTTCGGGAGGCGATGATGAAATATCCGGAGATGATCGCAGGCGAGGACAGATTCGACACCGAGCTCATGCGAGCGGCGGACGGCACGCTGCTGTGCAAGGGCGGCGCTGAGGCATTTCAGGGGATGGGTTCGTTAACAAAGGGGTTGGGTATCGCCTTGAAGATAAGCGATGGGAACGCCCGCGCCGTGCCTCCCGCGGCAACCAAGATTCTGAGCGACCTGGCTCTTGTCGACGACACAATGCGAGCTCGCCTCGCGGCATACATCCGTCCGAAACAGCAGACATGGGGAGGTGAGATGGTGGGAAGCCTGGAGACTGTCTTCTCCCTGGGAGAGTCCTTTTGAAGAAGAAGATCCGTGTGGGCCTGTTATTTGGCGGCCGTTCCGGAGAGCACGAAGTATCGGTGGCATCAGCCACGTCCGTCCTCAAGAGCCTGGATCCGGATAAATACGAGGCTGTGCCTATCGGCATTACGCGCGAGGGACACTGGCTCATCGCCGATTCACCCGAGATGCTCCTGGAACATGAGATTATTCAGGGGCTGCCGGACACCAGTGAAGCCATGCCGGATATGACGCATCGCGGCATTGTGCGGGTCGATGGCCGTGGTGCCATTGATTTGCACCAAACCGCAGTCGATGTGGTTTTTCCTCTGCTTCACGGCACGTATGGTGAGGACGGAACGGTACAGGGGCTACTGGAGCTGGCTGATCTTCCCTATGTCGGAGCAGGGGTACTGGGATCGGCGGTCAGTATGGACAAGGCCATCATGAAATCCCTCTTTACGCAGGCGGGCCTGCCCATCGTGGCAGACGAGCGAGTCAAGCTGAACCAGTGGTACGCGAGCCGCGACGAGATCCTTTACCGCATTGAGTTGTCGCTGGAATATCCACTCTTCGTCAAGCCCTGCAACCTCGGTTCCAGTGTTGGAATTTCCAAGGCGATGGATCGGCAGGGCCTGATGCAGTCTTTGGAGCTGGCGTTCCGTTACGATCGTAAGGTGATCGTCGAGCAAGGTGTGGTCGCTCGCGAGGTTGAATGTAGCGTGCTGGGAAACGACGAGCCGGTCGTTTCGGTGGCCGGCGAGGTCGTGTCTCACCATGATTGGTACGACTACGAGTCCAAATACACAGAAGGTCTGGCAGACCTTAAGATTCCAGCGCAACTAAGTAGCGAACAGGCTCGTCAGGTGGAGAAGTATGCCAGGCAAGCGTTTATGGCTGTGGACGCGGCTGGTTTGGCGCGTGTGGATTTCTTCATCTTGAAAGACGACGGACGCGTGATCGTCAATGAGATCAACACCATTCCAGGCTTCACGCAGACCAGCATGTACCCGAAATTGTGGGAAGCGAGCGGACTGCCTTATCCGGATCTCATCGACCGGCTCATTCAGCTCGCCTTTGACCGGCACGCCGAAAAATCGTATCGCTCCGTTAACCGATAACCAGATTTGCTCTCGACGCGCGCTGTTCGGCGTGTTACCATGCCGAACATAGGGCAGTTTCCGGCTTGGAAGGAGCACCATGAGGCGACTGACAGCAATCTCGCTGTTGATAATTGGAACTGTACTGGC
>DASVZE010000327.1:0-6983 GCA_036391775.1 Chloroflexota bacterium
GCACCGTCTGATTGAGAGCGGCTGTACGGTCGGCGGGATCACCTGAGACGTCTGCGCCGAGCATTCCGTAGAGCTTTGAGACGTTGAAATCCGAGTCGGCTATCATCGGGTAGTTAGGCCGTGCGCCCTGCGTCTCCTCGATATCTCCCGCCCATCGCTCATGCTTGTCGAGTGGATCGACCGATAGGCCGATGATTTTGACGCCGCGCCGATCGAAGTCCGGCTTGATGCGTGCCATGTAGCCAAGCTCGGTCGTGCAGACCGGTGTAAAGTCTTTGGGGTGCGAGAAGAGCACCGCCCACGAGTTGCCGATCCACTCGTGGAAGCGGATCGGACCTTCCGTCGTCTGCGCCTCAAAGTCGGGTGCTGTGTCGCCAATCGTCAATGCCATTATCTTGCTCCTATTACCTATGACTTCTTGAGTGTCTCGATTGTTGGCTCTATCGACAAGCATCAGGTGGATGCGATCACTGGACACAGCCGTGTTTCCAGGGTCCCAAGAACATTGCCCCTTACGTATTCATCGAGCTTCGGTCGAATGACACGAGCCGCCGCGTCTGCCCCCTCCTGCGAGTTCCGGAGGACATAGAGACCGTACTAGCGGGCCCGCTGATAAAGATCATGAGCGAAGTTGAAGTGGCGGAGAGCCCGCTCTTTATCTCCTTCCGTGCCGGCGAGACTTCCCTCCGCCGATTCCGCCATAGCACACCAGGCAGAGCTCTTGAACATTTCTGCTACCTGAGCGGCAGAAAAGCTCGACCCGAAGTTGTTCCACCCGTCTCTCCGCCTTATGCTCGGACCGAGAATACGACGTGGAGCAGAGTCCCGTCAATATCGATCTGTAGACGCGGCGTCTTTCACCTGTACGCGCTTCCAGGCCGTCACTAGAGCTACGGTTTCTAGCCTCCACGTCCCTTTTGTTGCAGATGGTGCAGACGCGTTAGCGCCTCCAGCGGAGTCAGGTTGGAGAGATCGAGAGACAGGATCTCATCAAGCACCTGTGAGGCTCGATCCGATGGCTCGCCGAAAAATGCCAGTTGCTGCGTTCGTTTTCGCGTAGGGCGGTGGCCGTTTGACGCGTGTGATTCAAGGTCATGGAGGACGGATTCCGCGAGCTCGGTCACTTCTTGCGGCAAACCGGCGATGCGGGCAACATGGATGCCGTAGGAGCGGTCTGCTCCTCCTGCCACCACGCGGTGCAGGAAAATGACGTCGGCACCGTCCTCCGCCACGGCCACACTGGCATTGTGGATCCTGGCACAGCGATCGGCGAGCGCGGTCAGCTCATGGTAGTGGGTGGCAAAGAGGGTTCGCGCTCGGAGGCGGTCGTGAATGTACTCCACAACCGCCCGCGCGATTGCGAGCCCGTCGTAGGTACTCGTTCCCCGACCTACTTCGTCGAGAATCAGCAGGCTGTTGCGCGTAGCGTGATTCAGAATGTTCGCGGTCTCGACCATTTCCACCATAAAGGTCGATTGCCCGGCGGCAATGTCGTCCTGTGCCCCCACGCGAGTGAAGATCCTATCCACCAGACCGATGCAGGCACTCTCTGCCGGGACAAAGCTGCCGATCTGCGCCATGAGGACGATGAGCGCGACCTGCCGCAAGTACGTACTCTTGCCGCCCATATTGGGACCGGTGATCAGCAGAACCTGCCGGTCAGAACAATTGAGCCGGCAATCGTTGGGAATGAACCCTTCGTCCTCTAGCGTCACCTCGACGACGGGATGACGGCCCGCTTTGATCTCCAACACATCACTCTCGGCCAGCTCGGGACGTACATATCCGTGTTGGCTTGCGGTGTCGGCAAGCGAACGGTAGACATCGAGGTGAGCAAGAGCGTCGGCTGTAGCAAACAATCGCCCGCTTTGCTCGGCAATCGTCGATAGCAGCTCCGCAAAGATACGGCCTTCTAGAGCACCGATTCGTTCCTCGGCCTGTAGAATGCGCGCTTCGTGTTCTTTCAGATCTGGGGTGATGAAGCGCTCGGCATTGACCAGCGTCTGCTTTCGAATGTAGTCCGGCGGGACCAACGAGGCGTTCGCGTTGCTGACCTCGATGTAGTATCCGAAGACCTTGTTGTATCCCACCTTCAGTGACCTGATACCGGTGCGCTTTTGCTCCACTGACTCCAGCCGCGCGATCCACTCACGCGAGTCGCGTATCGACGCCTTCAGCTCATCCAGCTCTTCGTGAAATCCCGTCCGGATCAATCCCTCACGCAGTATCCCTTCTCCTCTCTCAACGCGGTCTTTCATCACCCCGGCGGGCGCGATGGCGCGATCAATAAGGTCAGCCACATCCGGACATGGATCGACGTCCTCATGAATGCGCTCCAGTTCACGGCATCGTGCACCGGAGAGAAGGGCGCTTATCTCTCCCAGACAGCGGAGGGAGTCTCGCAGGGCGAGTAGCTCATGGGGGGATGCTGCCCCCTGACACACGCGCCCACTCAGGCGCTCGACATCCGCCACTTTGGACAGAATCGACCGGACTTGGGCTCGCAAGACCGGCAGTCCAAACAGCTCATCAACGGCATCCAGTCTCTGGTTCAAGGGGTGGAGATCCAACAATGGCTGCCCGATCATGCGTCGCAAAAGCCGTCCACCCATGGCCGTTTCGGTCTGATCGAGCACCCACAGGAGGCTGCCCCGTGCGCCTCCCAGACGCGTGCTCTCCATTAGCTCAAGGTTGCGCCGCGTGTAGCGGTCGAGTGTCATGAACGACGAAACCCCATATGTCCGGATGCTGCGCAACAACCCGAGCAAACCCCGGTTGGTACGCTCCACATAGGACACGATCGCGCCGGCGGCGCCAATGGCGGCCGGCATTCCATCGCAGCCAAATCCTTCTAGCGACCGTACCTGAAGCTGCCGGCATAGTAGCTCCCGCGCGGCGTCCGGCTCGAACCGGTACTCATCGTGAACCGTCACGTGTCCCACCAGCCGGAGCGGCGAGTCCTCTTCAGCCACGACGACTTCCGATGGGCTCAGGCGCAACAGGTCCGCTTCCAGCGCACTCGCCGCATTCGGACCGGAAAATTCGGTGACAGCAAACTCGCCGGTTGTCACATCGACGTAGGCCAGCCCAAACATGTCTCGCCAGTGGTTCACGGCCGCCAGATAGTTATTCCGTCTCTCATCCAGAAGGGCGGGCTCGATCAGAGTGCCGGGAGTTACAACACGGACTACATCGCGCTCTACCAGACCTTTACCTGGTTCGGTGAGCTGTTCGCAGATCGCGACTTTCAGTCCATGCTGGACAAACCTCTTTAGATAGCCCTGTAAGGCATGATGCGGGATACCCGCCATCGGCACGCGGTCGCCGCGTGCAAACTCGCGCGAAGTCAGAGTGATTTGCAGTGCGCCGGCCCCAATCTTTGCATCCTCGCCGAACATCTCGTAGAAGTCGCCCATGCGAAACAGCACGATCGTATCGGGAAAGCGTTGTTTGATCGAGAGGTATTGGCGATGGGCCGGAGAGGTCACGGGCTACGGGCTGCTCCTCAGAGTCTCTGGCTCAGAAAGCCTACCACGGACGCAACCTTACCGCGCAGCTCGGACGCAGGCGATCAGAGGTGCTCGCGCTTCAACGCCTCTAATTCGCGGCGAAACTGGCTCTCGAGATCATCTTTGGCGTCGTCCGGCAAGAAGCTGCAGCGGACGCCGTTCAGCAACACGTCATCGATCTCCTCCAGAGTAAAGTCGAACGCTCCCGGCAAAAGCTGTAGCTCATCGGTCAGAGTCGTATTGAAGAGAGGCGGATCGTCCGAGTTGACTGTTACCGGGACACCGGCATCGTACAACAGCCGAAGCGGGTGACTTTCCAGATTGGGAAACACGCCGAGCCGAATATTGCTGGTAGGGCAAATCTCAAGCGCAATCTTGTTTTGAGCCAGATACCGCACAAGGTCAGGATCCTCAGCCGCACGAACTCCGTGACCGATGCGTTCAGCCTCCAGAAACTCCAGCGCGCCCCAGACGCTTTGCGGCCCGACCGTCTCGCCGGCGTGGGGGACACTATGCAGTCCTGCTCCCCTTGCCTGCTGGAATGCGGGAGCGATACGCTCGAAGGAGTGCCCAATCTCGCTTCCGCCCAGCCCTAGCGCTATGACAGCTGCGTCCATTCCTGCGATGGCCGCGTCTACCGTGTACGTCATGGCTCGCTCCGTGTACGCCGGGTCATGGGCCATGTGCACAAAATCGAAGACCCAGCGCATCTCCACACTGAACTCATCGCGCGCGCGATCTCGTCCTCGAGTCAAACCGGCGAAGCAGGTCTCCAACGGCACGCCAAAACCAAGACCGTAGGTAGCAGGAGTGAAGGTGATCTCAGCGTAGCGGATATTTTGGCGCGCCATCTCCGCTCCGAGCTCGTACGCAACCAGCTCAAAATCTTCTTCCGCCCGGATACATGTGGAGATCGCGAGATAGACCTGGACGAAGTGCGCAAAATCCCGAAACACGAACCACTGTCGCAGTCCCTCGATGGTGTCTGCCGGAAGGATAGCCCCGTTTCGCTCGGAAAGCATGAACAGCGTATCGGGCCGCACCGATCCCTCCAGATGCACATGCAGCTCCGCCTTGGGAGCAGCCGCGATGTAGGTCTCAAGACTCATCAGCGCCGGTGTGCCTTGGAGATCGATTTACCGGGAAGCACGAACTCCAGTCCGGCTCCCTGAGCGAAGTCGTGGAAGAGTCGATAGAAATTCATACGATCCTCGAGCGTCAGAACGGCAGCGGCGTCCGCCGTCTCGACCGCATAGGGATACCCGCTTCCCACAATGATCTCCGCCCGGATTGTATCCATCATGTGATCGAGCAGTCCCGCGTCCAGGATCCAGCGCGGAAAGTCGATTCTCGCGGGCAGACGATCAGGTCCGATCTTTAAGTACACGCAGCAGATGTCCGCGCTCCAGTCCCGGTTCGGATGGCGATAGTGCGGAAGGACATCCGATCGAGCACAAACCATGGCTGCCGTGCGGTCGAATGATGCCATACCGTGCGTCAGAATCTGCGCGTCGAACACATTTCCCTGTGGCACGTCAAAAAGAGACCCCAGCATGGCGACCAGGTCCGCGGCATACGAGAGATCGATGTAACCGGCGAGCGGGATACGACACTCCTCTGCCGCGGCGAGCAAACCGAACAGAGAGCCTAGATATACTTGCCGCGATTCCGGTGCCATTCTTCCTATAAAGGACAGCACAAACGAGCCGTCTATGAACACAACCGGGGGTGGCTCGGACGGCAGAGAGCGCACGCGTTCCGCCGCGACCCGCATCTCAAGTGCGAACCGCCGCTGGTTCAGCTTGGACTCCGCGAACACATATCCCTCGATCTCGGCCCCCGGCTCACCGCTTGTGACGATCTCGTTCTCGACGTCTTTGACGTATGGCCGGCGGGCCGAGTGTGGGTTTTCAAACCAGGCCACCTGCACGAGTGAGAGCGGCACGGCGAATTCTTTGCTGGGCGCAATCTGGCTCCCATCGATTGCCACAGTCGTGATACCGTCAAGTCGATTCAGCGCCCAGGACCGGGCCTCCTGTGCCGAGGCCCAGGTCGTGCCAAACGGCACCACCAGCCCTCCACTGTCCAACTCGGGAGTGGGGCGCAATCCGGGCCATGGAATCCCGCTCAGGCGCCGTTCGATCTCCTCGCAGCGGAGATCGGTAAGCTGTCTCAGCGCGCTGACATACCGTTCCTGTAGCCGTGACGATTCCTCGGCAGCTCGCAGGAAAGCCTCGCGCCGGTCCTCGAGTGCCTGGCGAATACGGCCGGAATGGAGCATCAGCCGGCTTCCAGCTCGGTTTGCTCGTTCTCCTTGCGCAGGCGGATCAGATTATCGGTGTGATGTTCGAACGTATCGTCATGGCTGATTACAATCAGCTGCTCAAACCCTCGGACTGCGCGTATCTGATCGGCGAGATTCGAGCGGCGCTCCCCATCCATATTTTGCGTCGGCTCATCGAAAAAGGCGAAGTCCACCTGACTCATCTCGCGCAGCAGTGCCAGGCGTACAGCCAGGGCGGCACTCATCTGCTCTCCTCCGGAGAGCTGATTGAACTGTCGAGACTCCGCACCCCGCTGCACCAGCACCTCATAATCCCGGTCCCAACGCAGCTCTGCCGCGTGGTCGTCCATGATCTCGGCGAATATGTCGTTAGCAATCTGCGAGATGGACGTCAGAAGCGTCTCGGTGATCGCCGGCCCTGCCGACTTTATTGTCTCTCGTATCAACGTGACGGCTTGCGCCACTCGCTGCAATCGTGCCAGTTCGGCATTGGCCAGCTGCAGCTTTTCTTCCTGCCTTACCAGCCGGCTTAGCTCGCGCTCACTCTCTCTAACATCCGAGGCGATGTGCCGCTGATGTGTTCGCTCTTCGGCCCGCCGGTTCCCAAGCTCCACGCACTTCTCCTTGAGATGCGCATGCCGCTCGCCGTCGTAGCGCGGCGTCAGTTCTTCCAGCTGCCTCCGCGTTCCTTGCTCCTGCTCCCGCGCTGCCTGCAGCGCTTCCTCTGCCGCGCGTGCGCCGTTTTGCCTTTCCTGCAGCTGATGCGCCTCGTCACGGTTGCTCAGATATCGGTCGTGATCTCCTCCATTCTCTTCCTCTATGCGATGCTGCAGCTCTAGCTGCTCGTCGAGCTGAGCAAACGCGGTGAGGTCGCCAGTGAGTGCCTTGACTCGATCGGCCGCGTCCAGGAGAACACTCTGCTGCTGCTTTATGCTTTCTTCAATTGCTTGCCGCTCACCTGCCAGTGCCAGCAATCTCTGTTGCTCTTCCTTTGGCTTGCCCAGCGTGGCTAGCTCTTGCTCCAAGGGCTGGGCACGTTCTTCAACTGCGCGTAGAGCATCCCGCTGAGCCTCCAGTGAGGTAATCTCTCGCCGTAGCGTCTGTATCCGCTCGCTGTTTCGCTCCTGCTGTTTCTCGAGCAGCGGCGCCTGGGACGCTAGAGAGCTTGCCTGCCTTAAACGCCCCTCCTG
>DASVZE010000328.1:0-5652 GCA_036391775.1 Chloroflexota bacterium
ACCTGGGCGCAGCTCAGAAAACACGTGTACAGCCGGGGTGCCACCCGCGACGACGGTCTGCGCACGGTGGCGCTACGGCTGGCCGCGCAAACAGTCCTGCTAATGCTCGTTATGTTGATCGTGCTGGAAGTGATCCTCTACTTCACCACTCAGCAGGCTTTGGTGGACTCCTTGAAGCAGCGGCTACAAGACCGGGCGAAAGTGTCGACGGCCACGGTGTGTACGATATTCCATGTCCGGTGCCCCACCCTCGGCCCTCCGGGCGGGCCACGTGGGCCAGGTGGACCAGGCGGCCCGGGCGGTCAGCCGCCCGGGAGCAGACCTCCGCGTGACCGCAGTGCGGAAAACAACTTCGATCTTGCTATCAGCGATGCTTCGGTCGCATTCGTCGATTTCAACATGCGTGTCCAGCACGCGGATGGGCTGGTGCGGAAAGTGCTGGACCCGGCCGCAGTACGCCGGGTTCTTGCGACTCATGGCGACTTCTGCTGTAGCGGTAAGTCGTATCGAAACGAAAGTTATCTCGTATATACCAAGTCTTTATCGGCAAACGGGCGAATCGTTGGAGCCGCCCAGACCATTATTTCGGAGAGCCAGTATCTGAATGCCCGAGATACTTTGCTCAGGAAATTGGTTGGCGTGGCCTTACTCGGCTTGCTGATTTCGGGTGGAGTCAGTGCGATCCTGGTTCAGCGTGCTTTGCAGCCCGTGCGCGCGGCGGTGCGCCGTCAACGGGAGTTTGTGGCTGATGCGGCGCACGAGCTACGCACACCGCTGGCCATCATGAGGACTGTCGGCGAAGTCGGTATGGCAGATCAAGATGCGGAGGACTTACAGGCCACAGTCGCGCAAATGCTTGGCCAGAACCAGCATCTGACGCGCCTGGTCGACGATCTATCTCTTCTGGCCCGAACAGACACCAATGCTATGCCCCTCGACCGGCGACCGGTGAATCTCTCCACATTGGTTTCCGAAACGTCCTCAGAGCTCGGGTTCCTGGCGGAAGAACAGGGAGTCGCGCTGAAACCCGAGATTCAGCCCAACCTTCAGGTTTCCGGAGACACCTTGAGACTGCGGCAGCTCATACTTATTCTGTTGGACAATGCACTCAAACACACGCCCTCTGGCGGCGTTGTGCGCGTGCTTCTTTCGGCGAACAGCGGACGGGCACGTCTCCAGGTGGTCGATTCTGGTCCAGGCATTGCTCCCATCGACCTGCCCCATATCTTTGATCGCTTTTACCGCGCCGACGAGGCTCGAACCGGAGAAGGAAGCGGTCTCGGACTGGCCATCGGAAAGTGGATTGTCGAAGCGCATAGCGGACACATTCAGGCCGGCAATGCAGCGCCCCACGGCGCCGTATTTACCGTCGTGCTTCCTGCGCTTCGCGCCGCGGTTTGAGCCCACACGCTGAGTGTGGCGGGGTAGACGAGCACCGGCGCCAATTTTTCAAATCATCTAACCCGCTGCGGAGAACCGCCTGGAACTTACTTGCCGCGAGTCGAGCGGGTTGTCGTGTGGGTCCGGGACCCGGTGCAGTGGTGTGCGCCCGTTCGATTCAAGGTGTGGGTTCTGAAGGTGTGATTTCGTGACGACGCAGCCGATGCGATCCCGGCAGGTGCGATTGCGGTGACGAAAAACAGGAGAGGGACGGTCCACCGTCGGATGACGATCCGGGTCATTTCTGATCCTTTCAACTGCTGTGCGCTTTGATGGGGCGCAGGTGCCCGCCTTCAAATCCTACTCTCGTCCATTGTCAGGCACCAGAGACAATGCATACCGCAGCGCGCACGTCTGTGCGTACAACGGGAATATAGGAGCGCACCGGCACCCTTTGCCCGTCATACAACGGTCATCTCCCGGATAGAAGCGCGTCATCTGGCGCCGTCACTATGCATAGTAGGAGCCGGCGCAGAAAGTTAAGCAATAGAGTCCGGCAAGGAAACAAACAAATGAAGTATCCGCCCAAACCCTCAGGGCCATTTTTCGGGGCGGTGCTGAGGCACTACCGACTGGCTGCTCATCTCACTCAGGAGGAGCTTGCAGCGCGTGCGCGGGTTAGCCGGATCACCGTAAGCGCTCTCGAGCGAGGGACACGCCGCGTTCCTCATAGAGACACCTTACTCCAGCTGGCCGATGCCTTGTCCCTGAGCACTCCTGCTCGCCAACGATTCGAAGCCGCGGCATGGCGCACCGGACGAGTGTCACCTGGAGTCGCCGAAGTCAGTGCTCATGCTCCGGGAAGCGTGCGCAGTTCACCCCTGGTTGGACGTAATCGCGAAATGCATGTATTGGAGCGACACATAGAGGGAACTGAGACACCTCTTCTTGCACTATCCGGTGAACCAGGCGTTGGAAAGACGCGACTTCTGCAAGAAGCGTTTGCGTACGCCGCTCTCTGTGGACAGAGAGTCCTGGCGAGCTCATGCGGCCGATGGCGAAAGTCCGAGCCTTTTGCGCCGGTGATCGAGGCCCTCTCACAGCACATTCGATCGTACTCGGCAGCGCAAAGACAGCACGCCGTCCAGTCTCACCCATTTATTGTGCGGTTGCTTCCGGAACTCCGACCGTACCTTTCAGAGGAGCTTCCGCCGTTGAACCCCCAGCATGATCGACGGCTCATAGGCGACGCGGTAGGTCAGTTCGTGTTCTCCCCCGAACCTGAGACCGGGGATGGGTCAACGGGTACCATTCTCGTACTGGACGACGCACACTGGGCCGACGCAGATACGATTGACCTGCTAACCCGGCTGGCTCGCACTGCTTTCCGATCTCCCGGAAATAGTTCCTGCCTCCGGCTGCTGATTTCTTATCGCGATAGCGAGCTCGACTCCCGTTGTAATCTCTCGCTTGCCCTGTCCGATCTCCAATCGAGCTGTCTCGTGTCTCAGCTGCCGGTTTGCCCTTTGGGGGATGACGAGTCCAGAGAGCTTCTCGGACGTCTATTGCCTAACGCCGATGACCACACAATCCAGTCCATTATTCGGCACGAGAATGGACTGCCATTCAGCCTTTTGTCTTGGGCACGGGCTATCCAGAGCCAGATGCCGCTGGGAGACGAGGGAGTGCCTCCGGAGCTGCTCAACCATTTTCGGACTCGCATTGCAGCCTTGCCGAAAGGCTCGCAAGAGGTACTTCACGTGATTGCAGTCATGGGTTCGGCCGTTACGCTACGTACACTATCGGCACTGGTCGAACGCTCGCCTGATCAAATAATCGGCTGCCTCAACGACGCCCTGCGGGCTGGAATCCTGAACACCAAGAGAGAGGAGTGTTCCCTACGCTTCGTGTCCAGGGCCGCCCAGAGGGCAGCGGAAGTGGACCTTGGGGATGTGGGGATGGTCTGTAGTCGTGAGCGGTACACACAGCTGCTCGACGGGATCGACCCTGACCGGCACGAACAACGGAAGTGTACCTCCTCCACTGAGTGGACTACTCTTCGGAACCGTCCCATATCCGCGGACGTTACAGCGACAGTGTGATGTAGATCACACACAGGGGAGTGGCCCACGAGGCGGTAGATCAATTCCGCTCGGGGTGTCAAGGATCAATGCGGCAAGTTCCAGGTCTGAGCCACATATGCGAGATAGAGGCATACCGCGCCAAGAAAAACTGCGGCGAGCATGAACTGAACGGCCGGTGAGTGCGCTCGGACGCGCTGCTGCCAGCGCGAGCGACGGTCGGCCAGTGAAATCGTTATCAGCAGGAGCAACATCCCGCCAAGAGCTCCCAGACCCAGGGCACCGGCTACATACACCCTGGTTGGCCGGTAGCTCGGCCTGTTCAGCCCCGGACAGGTTCGCTCCTTCAGAACGAGAGGAGAGAGAGGCTTCTGTTTGAAGTCGAAAGAGCTGAACAGGTCATTCGCGCTCCGGTCCAGTGGACCGGTTGATCTCAGATGCAATACATGCTCCGCAAAGCTCAGGATCGATCCAAACTGAAGCGTTGTGTGATCCACGTAACCGGGCCGAGCATACGGAGAGATGACGATCGCAGGGACGCGGAATCCATACTCGATCAGCGAATTAGGGCCAACCGGAGGCCGGACGTGATCGTACATGCCGCCCCAATCGTCCCAGGTAAGAATGATGGCAGTGTGCTCCCATTCCTTGCGATTCTGCATGATGGCATTGATCTGCTGAACCGTCCAATTCTCACCGGCACAGATACTGAAACTGGGATGATCGCTCACCGCAAAGGGTTGAACCAACCAACTCACCGCCGGCAGATGACCGTCTGACGCATCTTTCAAGAATTGCGTGTCGGACGCCATGTGGTTGGTCCAGTCAGGACCATTGCGAATGTGCTTGATGGCGTCAAATGCCGACCAAATGTAGCCGGATTGACCCTGTAACGGCGCATAGTACGTCCATGGGATATGGCGCTGATCCAACTCGTCGCCAATTGTTGAGAAATTGAAGCAAGGATAGGTGTAGCTCAGCGTGCCGTTTGCCGACTCTCTTTCAACGTAGGCATTGCCCGGTGAATCACATCCCCACGATGTGAAACGGCCACTCGGGCTGGAGTCGATGTTCGCGTTCTGCCCGGTAATGGTAAACAGGTGGTTGGGGAAACTGTTGCCCGCAACCGTCGAGAAAAATCGATCGTCAAGCGTGAAGTGCTGCGCGTAGGACCAGTAGTTGGGGATGTCCGAGCGATAGAACTCCGAATCCGACATGTTCTGGCCGTTCTGATAGGCGCCTTGAAGCTGGCCAAAACGGTCGAACCGGCCACTGTCGTACGCCAGGGCGACGTCGCTGGCGGTGTGCGCGATATCGTACGGTATGCTGTCGGGCTGATGGACCAACTGATGTCGGTAGCCATCCAGTCCGAGATAGCTTGTGGCTCCGTCTGCCCCCGGGAACGTCCCGAACATGTTGTCGAAAGTCCGGTTTTCCTTGTCCATGATGACAATGTGCGTGATAGGAAAGCAGGCTCCGGCGGACTTACATCCCTGTGCAGCCATGGCCCTGTGAGTCGATCCAAGTGGGCAGAATGCCAGGCACAACGCGACGCTCAGAAATACTTTGCGGCAGTAATTCATGATCTGTGGATTCTAATGGACGACTGAGCTCGAAGAAGGCCACTTTGGTAAACGAAATCTAGCTTTAGACAGGGCTCCACTCGAGAGCACTGCGATCGATGGCGGATCCTCCTGGCGGAAGTGTATCCAGGAACGGGCCTGGGTAGGAGATTTGGGCAGGGCATCGTTCAGCATGATGCCGTCTGTCGGCACTATGCGCTCCCGAAAGACGTTCGACGTCCGGCGGCGTTCTGGCGAGCCCGACGGTACCGCTTGACGTCACGCGCGATGTAACGCCCGGATGGATTCCTGGGCAAAGCACGCTTTGCATTGAACGCGAGCGAAAATGCCCGGAAAGGGAGTGCTATCCACGATCGTGGTGCAATGACGCCCGAACCGTCTCCACGCCCATCGCGCTTAGCTTGGTGTATAGGCGGTCAACCAGTTCCGCTAGTTCCCGGTCTTGTTCGCTATCTTCGTTGACCGAGACAAGCGAGCCACCCACGTTGACCGTGGCACTGACGTGGTGGAAGATCCCACCAGGGCGCGCGATCGGTTCAATCGTGACCTTTCCCACCTCAGACATTAACTCTCTCCTTCTCTGGCGCACGTATCGTCATGATCGCACT
>DASVZE010000329.1:0-2625 GCA_036391775.1 Chloroflexota bacterium
GGGATGCTGTGTACGGTCCACTGGGCGGCCAGTGTACAGCATACTAACTCCTCCCAAGTAGACGTCGTGTGTGAGCACGCTTCCGGCGCATCCGGGTGGTTGCGGGCGATATCCTTTCTCGCCATGTCGCAGCTTGCCGGCGGAGTGGCCCCTCCCAAGATTGTCGCGGCTCTCGTTTCTTTCGCCCGAGGGGCAGGCTATGGTGAGCTACTCCACTCAAGTGGCGGAGTCACCGGCTGGCCCGGCCGCGACCGAAGCGCGGTCAGCGGGTGTACCGGGAGCAGGAGTGGTGCATGGGGCGGGCTACTAAAGTCAAAGTCAAGACTCAAATCACCTAGCTGCGGGGCGTTCTCACGCACGGTCGACCTCGGATCAGGTCGCCCATCCGTCGCGGGATCCAGGCGCTGGCCATGCAGGAAGTCGTCTTCGATGAACTTTGTGTAGGCGTCGAAACTGAGAGTCTGCTGATCGATATAGCTGCGGCGCGCGTACGGGGAGATCACGAGGCCGGGGACGCGGAAGCCGTAGCCGTTCCCATCCACGCGCGGCGGAATCACGTGATCGTAGAAGCCGCCCCAATCGTCCCAGACGAGGAAGATCGCTGTCGACTGCCAGTTAGGTCCACGCATGATTGTGTTGATCAGTTTCGTGACGAAGGACTGCCCCGCGCTGACAAGCTGCGTTGGGTGCTCGCTGACCTCTTCACTCGGCACAATCCAGGTCACCGCGGGAAGTGTTCCGCGTGCCGCGGTCGGATAGAACGCGTGGAGCGGACGGATATTGCCCAGTTGATTGTCTGCACGCACCGTATCGAAATAGGGGAGTGGATTCCAGAATCCCGGCGTCTTTGCGCTCTGTTGCACCGGGGCGCAGCTTTGTTGTCCACTGGGGCAGTCCGGCTGAAGTCCCTCCGCGACATAGTACGCCCAGCTGACGTGGTTTCTGTATAGAAGATAGGTCAGGTCCGTCCAGGCGTAGTCTGGAGAGCCGGGCGTCCCTGCCTGCTGCAGTCCGACCGTCCAGCTGGCGGGCGGATTGACCGCATCATTCGTGCAACTGTTCGCCAGTCCGGGCCGCGTACAGCGCGCCGACCACTCCGATACGAGGTACAGGTGATTGGGCAAGCTCCAGGACGATGAGGATGCAAACATGTGATCCTGGAGGACAAAGTTCCTGGCATAGCTCCAGTAGTTGGGAATGTCCATGCCGGTGTGATACCCCATGACGTCCACCGGGTTGTCGGAAACGTAACACGCCACATGCCTGGACTTGGGACAGGTGGCCAGATAACTACGCTCTTCCCGAATAAAACCGTCCAAGCGGCCACCGTTGAGATCCTGAGTAGACGCACTTGCACTATGCGGACCGCCGAGATTGAGGTCGTAGTGGTCAGGAAATGGGCGGAGGCAGTGGCCGGCTTTCGGGTCAGGAACGCAGACTGTCGGCTTCCCGTTCTTCATTGGGATGCCGTCAGCGCCGGGGTACGTGCCAAAGTAATGGTCGAAGGAACGGTTCTCCTGCATGATGATGACGACATGCTGGATCTTGTGGATGCCGATAAGGTCGGCACTTCCCGCGCGCTCTGACCAGGGAAAGACCCCGATTCCCGCGAGGAATCCTATAGAGAGTATGGCGCCGAGTCGATTACGCAGCATTCTTCGCATCTTGCCCCCTAACCATAGGGGTTTTATGTTACTCAGTATTTAGGCCTGTGTTGCGCGTGAGTTACAGGCTGAGACTTACAGTCCGCGATTAGGTACGCAGGACTCCTCTCGGCTCGGAATCGCTCCTCTTAAAGAATGGAGGAAGTGGCTGGCGAGTTGAGAGTAGCCGGTCTTAGCGTCGTACTACTTGCCAGCACACGGGAATGAGAACCGCCAGTATAAGGGCACCTAGTAACCCACTGATAAATCCGGCCCAGCCGCCTATCGCGTGGTCAAGTAAAAATCCAACCGCAATCGGGATCGCGATGTTGATTCCCCGCGCGGAGGAAGACATGTCACGCCAGGGTTCATCGATGATCTTACGGTAACTGTCCATGACTCACGTCTATCTTGCTCCCGTACCGAACCATAATTCCACTCTGTCAAACGGTTCAAGCATGAATCGATCCCGCACTATCAATTCGTTAAAGTACAGATGATGCGTGGCGAGGTGCCTATCCGTCACCGAGATCTTCATCATGCCTAACCAGCGCACCGATCGTGGCCGGCTGCTCATCGCGTGTCCGGATCGACCCGGAATCGTGGCATCGGTTGCTCAGTTTCTCTATGAGCGTGGAGCCAACATCATTCACTCGGACCAGCACAGCACGGCGCCCGAGGGTGGCCTGTTCTTCATGCGTGTCGCCTTCGAGATACCGGATCTGGAGCAGCGTGGAGCCGAGCTCGAGCGGGAGTTTGAGGCGGTTGCGCAGAGGTTTGGCATGGATTGGCGGCTGGCGCATGCCGCGTATCTTAAGCGGCTGGCAATCTTTGTCTCACGCCAGGAGCACTGCCTGCTCGAGTTGTTATGGGAAAAGCGCGCCGGCGACCTCGCCGCGGAGATCGCCATGGTTATCAGCAACCATTCCGATCTGAAGGAGACGGTGACGGCCTGGGGCATTCAATACCACCACATCGCCGT
>DASVZE010000330.1:0-3471 GCA_036391775.1 Chloroflexota bacterium
GACACTTTCCGACTCCGTCCTTTTAGCGTTGCTGTCTCGCAGCGTGCACCATCACGGAGTGCCGGACTGCGCCATCAGCAGATACTAATACTATCAAGATCCAGACGGCTCGCCCGGCGGAGTACTGCGCTCTCCCGCGGATGCAAAAGTCCCGATGGCAACGGCACACTCTGTCCCTTCCGCATCACGCAGGGTCGATCGCGCACTCCCCACTCTGCGACCGGCCCGAAGCACGTCACCCTCGACCGTGACGGCGCCGGCGCGGACGGGGCGCAGGTAGTCCACCCTCAAATCCACTGTTACCCAGTCGTGCCCGCTCGTGGCGATAAGCGCGAAGGTAGCGGCAATATCGAGCAGGGTAGCGATGATTCCGCCGTGGACGGTGCCCTGACTGCCGTCTACCAGAAACTCAGTCCCAACCCTGGCCCGACAGATGACTCCCCGCTCTGTCCGATCCAGCCGAAGACCAAGATTCCGATGAAGTGGCGCCTGGTCGGAGAACTCCTGGAGATCAGGCTCTGCCATGGAACACCCCATCCGGAACGACGATAACCTTCCCGAAGGTCCGCCGCTCCTCGATTTCGGCCTCCGCCGCGCGGATTTGGGAGAGCGGGAATACGGCGTGTATGACCGGCTCGATCTCACCCCGCCGTACGAGATCGACAATGGCGCGCAGGTTGTCGCGTGTCCAGCCGTCGGATCCGAGGATGGTCAGCTCGCGCGTCCACACATACCGCAGATCTGTCACCGCCTCAAAGCCGGTGGTGGCGCCACAGGTCACGACTTTGCCACCGTGGCGCGTACAGCGAATGGATCCGGGCCAGGTGTCATGGCCGTTGTAATCGACGACGACGTCTGCGCCGGTTTTCCCGGTAAGCTCCCACACGCGGCGGCTAAAGTCTTCACGAACCGTGTTTATCGTGTCGTCGGCTCCCAGCTCTCGCAACCGCGAGAGCTTGTCATCGGACGAGGAGCAGGCGATCACTCTCGCTCCAATGCGATGGCCGAACTGAACGCAGGCGACCCCCACCCCTCCGGCAGCTCCGAGGATCACCAGAGTCTCTCCGGATTGCAGCTGAGCGCGGGTGAACAGCATGCGATAGGCCGTGCCGTACGCGATGGGCAGGGCCGCAAAGCGCTTGAGGTCGGCATTCGTGCCTTCGATCGGGATGGCGTTTTCGGCAGGCACGACGACGTATTCGGAGAGACCGCCCCAGGGCCCTTCCCCCAGGGCATGACCGTCGACGAGCGGATCCAATAACACCGGTGTTCCAATGAGATGCTGCCCCGATTGATCCCCTGCAGCCTCGACCCACCCGGCGATATCGCCTCCAGAGATATGGGGAAAGGAGAAACGCATGCCCGGCATGCCGCGCCGGACGAAGATATCAAGATGATTCAGCGCGCAGGCTCCGACGCGAACCAGGATCTCTCCGGGTCCCGGTTCGGGCCGTTCCACCTCCCCTACCTCGAGCACCTCGGGACCCCCATGCTGGTAAATCATGGCGGCTTGCATCATCACCATAGAACCTCCCTTTCCGATGGCTAGCGGGGGATAGACAAGCATGCACTTGAGTGCGGCGATTCGATCCGGCTTCACGCCGCACGCGGGTACATCCCATCCAGTCCAGACGCCTCAATATGCCAGATGTCGCGGGCTGCTATGGTGAAGGACCGGTCACGCGCGACGCCGCCCAGGCCGGCACATCAGCCTCGCATTCCACACGGAGCTATCGTTGATCGACCATCTGGTGTACGCGACAACCGATCTTGACGCCTCGGTACGGGATATCGGCGAGCAGCTTGGTGTGACCCCGGAGCCGGGAGGTCAACATGTGGGCCATGGAACGCGGAACTATCTCCTCGGCCTTGGCGGCAGTTCGTATCTGGAGCTGATCGGCCCCGATCCCGAGCAGCCGGACTTCGCCGGCATTCGGACAATGGGACTGGACACGCTCCTGCGGCCCCAGCTCTCGGCCTGGGCGGTTCGTGTTACAGATATCGAGACCGCCGTCGAGACAGCGAGGGCACAGGGATATGATCCCGGACCGGTGCGCTCCATGAGCCGCCGCCAGCCGAACGATCAGCTGTTGAGCTGGCGCTTAACAGATATCCCGGGCGATACTGCTCCTATCCTCCTCCCCTTCCTCATCGACTGGGGAGATTCGCCTCATCCGTCCCAAACAGCGCCCGTGGGCGCACAGCTGGTGAGCTTCTCGGTAGAAAGTCCCGATGCAAAGACGGTACGCGCAGCCCTGGTTACCCTGGGCGTCCATGTCGCGGTAGCAGAGGCAGAGTACCCTCGACTCACTGCACTGATCCAGGGCCCACGCGGCACTTTAAGGCTGGATTAGGCATTGACACGCGAGTGTACCTCGAGTGTACCCATTGAACGCGCGGCGCGAATGCAGTGCTCACGCATGGTCCACCGTCGTAGGATCCGGCCCGTGTGACCGCCTTCGCCATTCCAGCACAATGAGACAGACTTGCAGCGGCACACGTCCGCACCCACGCGCGCATACCCTATGCTGGAAGCACGGATTCTCTGAGTAACTGGTGGGGAGGAAGACCGCGGTGGATGAGGCTGTCGAAGGGGGCAAGGAGCTACTCTCGGAAACGGTCCAGGCATTCAAGACCGGTCTGCGCGGAGAGGAATATATCCCGGGCAGCGGTGGCTCGCCGGGGCTGAAGCGGGATGAAGAGATCGCGAAGCTAGATGACTTGCGCGCCTCGGGAACCCTGACGGAGGAAGAGTATCTCGCTGCCCGGGCGCGGGTGATGGAGAGCGAGGCGTAGGCACCCTCATCCCCTTGAACCATCCTCCGGTCTTCGCTGATCTCCAGCCGAGACGTGTCTGCGCGATGCAGACCGGGTGAACGGTATACTTCCAGATCATGAACGTGTCAGCGGATGCGCGGATCCTTGCCCTCAATCCCGAGGAAAAGACTCTCGGAGCCGGGGAGAGGCTGGGAGCATCGCGCTACTGGCAGGGAACGGGCAGCAGCGAGCGTGCGCTGTGGGGTGAGTGCCAGGGCTCGGCGGTGTACCAGGTGGCGATCGATCTCGACGATATGGGCTACCGCTGCTCATGCCCCAGCCGGAAGTTCCCTTGCAAGCATGTAGTGGGACTGATGGCGCTAAACCTGCGCGAGCCCGGTACTCTTGCTGCCGCGGAGCCACCGGAGTGGGTTATGTCATGGCTGGCGAAACGCGTGCCGAAGGCGGAGAAACCCGCCGCGCCTGGCTCCGCTTCTTCTGCCCCCACCCGGCAGAAGCGAGCGGACGATCGCATGCAGCGGGTGATTGGCGGGGTAGACGGTCTCGAGCTATGGCTGGCCGACATCGAGCGCGATGGTCTGGCGCGAGTCCAGACCCAGCCGCCCGCCTTTTGGGAGCGGCAGGCAGCGCGTCTGGTCGATGCCCAGGCGCCCGGCCTCGCCGCCCGGGTACGGGCGCTGGGTGCCATCCCAA
>DASVZE010000331.1:0-5345 GCA_036391775.1 Chloroflexota bacterium
GCATCGGCACGCTCACACCGAAGTCTGGAATGGTAAAGGTGTGGGACGTGTCATCGGGATTCATGACCTTGATTGGTTTGCCGTTGACGTACTCCACTCCACCGATGGTCCCGTGAACCAGGGTAAAGAACGGGTTGCGCAGAGCCGTCTTGCTATCGAAGTTGCGGACTATGATCGTCACCAGAGCATTCTTTGGCAGGTGAAAGACCGTCCCGGGATGCGGCGTCGAGGTGTCCGTCTGGTAACCGAGCCAGGCGGCATTTGGGCCCACTGCGACCTGCTGCTGAATGGTCAGATGGATGGTATACGCCTTCAGGCCGTTGGCGGCCGCCGCCGTTGTAATGGCGCTGTCCCCAGATCGATCGGAGCCGTACGCAGGTTTATACATCACACCCCAGACGTACAGTCCGGTGAGGATCACGACGATAACCGCGCCCAGTATGGTAAGGGCCACGGAGCGGGTGCTCCTGGGTTCCTGTGATTGTGTTCCGGTCTGCTCGTCCATTCTGACCTCCCGTGGCGCACTGTCAGTGCGCCGAATCAATGACCCCATTCTCTCCAGTCATGAAGAGCATGCTGTACGGTGTGCCGCCGACCGGCACGGGTATATCCTCACGTTCGGATTGCGCGAGCGCCTTGTAAAGACAGACGGCGAAAGCGCCGCCAAAGAGAAACAGCACCGGCACCCACATGACAGCTCCGGCAATCTGCTGGTCGCCCAGCGGCGTCATGCCATAGAGCCGGTGCAGCGGATGCGCATAGGCGGTGTAGAGCGGCTTGGGCGTGAAAACAAAGTACATGGCGAGGACATTGCTGCACGCGGCCACGATCACGACATAAAGGGCTCGCTGCGCGTAGCTCAGCCGGGGATGCAGCGCTCGCTGGTCGATAACCTGGCTCCAGAACAGAAGCGCCGTTCCCAGAAAACAGATGTGCTCGAGCAGATGAACGATGTTGTTTTGGAGCGTGAGATTAAAGAGCCAGCTCCAGTGCCAGAGATAAAGGTCTGCCAGGAAAATCATGAATACCGTTCTGGGATATATGAGCCACGAGAGACGGTGACCGAGCCAGCGGATGCCGCGGTTTCCTGCGAGCCGGCCCAGAGTGCGGCGCCGAAGTGAGAGAGGGATACCACGTAGCAGAGTGACGCTCGGATCTCCCAGCACCAGCAAAGGCGCAGCCACCATGATCAGAAGGAGGTGCTGCACCATGTGGAAGGTGAAGAGATCGGCCGAGAGCACGTCAATCGGAGACTCCAGAGCCAGGACAACAAACCCCAGGCCGGCATAAAACGCCAGGGCATTCCAGCGGCGAGCGGCCACTCGACGGCTGGCAACCACGTGCACGGCACCGTGCTGCCCGCGCCAATACAAGGCGGCGGCAAGAATCACTCCGATCACGATAGATGGATCGAAGGACCACTGTCCCAGCACGGCCGGCCAGCTCACCTCACGTCACTCCTTACCCGCCGCTCGGGAAGAACGGCTGAACGTACAGTGCCAGGAAGGTCATAAGCGCGATGGCGGACATCCAGCCGACAAACTCACCGAACGCTTCAATTGCCACGCCTGATTCGGCGAACAAGCCCAGGCGCGCGCGATTCGCAACTCCGAAGAGAATCACCGTCACCACCACCAATAAGGCTGTCAGTGTACCCTCAAGCGCGACAAAGCAGCTCACATACCCGCCGCCCTGCAGGCTGAATCCAGGGCTATGGAGCTCGATGATATGCGTGATAACGCTGATCAGGCAGAGAATGGCCGCGGCCCACAGGCCGAGCGACAACCGTGCAAAGTTGCGCTGGTACAGACCGCCCCATTGGCCCCAGAAGTAGGCCAATCCGGCAAGCAAGACGGCGGCGGTTTCGATCACCCCCAGAGCCGAGGCGGGATGATCGATTCCCTTGGGGAGCCAGAGCCCGTTCTCGTTGACCAGCTGTAAGTAGACAATCGCGAAAAAGAAGCAGGCGAAAAAGAAGGAGAAAGAGACATAAGTCGCGCGTACGCCGATCAGTGTAAGTCGCTCGTCCAGCGACCGAACGTGCCGTGCTCCAGCGCTGGCAACTGATGAGGCAGCTGCATTCAATCCCGTGTTGATTGCACCGCCTACATCAGACGGCAAGCCCGTGGCGTCCGTCGACATCGTCTCTCCTCCTCTGCTTCTCTATCTGTTCGCGCTCAGGAATCAGCTGCCTGCTGTAACAGCACCTCCACTGGCGCTTTCCGAGGGCTTCACGATCGCCATCGGCCCCACTTGCCGCTGGCCCATGCCGTACTGATACGGTCCGGCGACAACCAGCGGAATCTCCTCAAAATTGTCCGGCGGCACCGGTGTAACCGTCAGCCACTCCATGCTCCGAGAGAACCAGGGATTCTCCGCCGCACGCTCGCCCCACTGCCAGGACACAACGAGGTTGATCAGGAACGGGATGATCGAGAGGCCGAGCAGGAAAGCGAAGAGTGTGGCGATCACATTGAGTGTCTGAAGAGACGGTTCATATGTTGCGTAGCGGCGTGACATACCCGCCATGCCGACGATCGCCAGCGTAAGGAAGGTGCCGTTGAACCCGATGAACATGGGCCAGAACTGGATCTGCCCCAACGTCTCGTTGAGCTTGCGCCCCGTCATCTTGGGGAACCAGTAGAAGACGGCAGCGAAGAAAGCGAAGAGCGTGCCGCCCATCAGGACGAAATGGAAGTGTGCCTGCACAAAGTAGCTGCCGTGTAGCTGCACATCGGCAGGGACATCGGAGACAAAGATGCCGCTAAAGCCTCCCAACAAGAAGTTGGGGAAGAAGGCAAGAGCAAAGAGCATCGCGGAGGTAAATCGTATGCGGGCACCGAACAGGGTCCCCAATCCCGCCAGGAAGATGATGCCGGTGGGGAAGGAAATCATCTCGGTGGAGAACATGAAGAACGGCCGTAAGCCCGGTGTCAGACCACTCACGAATAGATGGTGCTGCCACACGAACCAGCTCAGCAAGCCGATGCCGAACATGGCAACGACCGCCGCTTTATAGGTATAGACCGGCTTACGGGCAAACACCGGCAGAATATCCAGGATGATACCGAACGCCGGCACCGCCAGGATGTAGACCTCCGGGTGTCCAAAGGTCCAGAACACGTTCTCGTAGAGAAACGCGCTTCCACCCTGGACCGGGACGAACAGACCTGTCAGGAAGGCTCGGTCGAACGCCACCATGAGCTGAACGGCAACCATGATCGGGGCCGCCAGCCAGGCGAGGATTGATCCCACGATGACCGCCCAGACCGTTGTGGTGAGCCGTGTCCAGGTCATGCCCGGCGCGCGCATCAACAGTACGGTTGCCAGGATATTGATGGCGGATACGGTCATGCTGAACCCGGCCAGGGCCCAGGCTGTGATATATGCGTTGTGCCCCAGATGCAGCTGGTCCGCCAGCGGCGCGTATCCGGTCCAGCCGCCCTGATCACCCCCGAAGAAGAACATGGTGGGAAGGGTGAGCAGCGCCAGGAGAAACGTCCAGAAAGAGAGCGCTTCCACCCGGGGAAAGGCCATGCGCTTGGCCCCAATCATCAATGGAACGAAGTAATTGCCGAACGGACCGATGATGATGCTGCTGGCCATGATCAACATGGTCACGCTGTGCTCGGTTACGAGCGAGAGGTAGACTTCCGGATCGACCAGTCGAACGTTCGGCGTCAACAGCTCTGTGCGGATAAGCATGGCGGTAAAGCCGCCGATACAGAAAAAGGCGATGACGACAACCAGGTACTGGATGCCGATGACCTTATGATCGAGGCAAAGACGGAAGTATTTTTCGGTGCCTGCTCCCACGCCGTAGGCATCAGCCTGTTCGTCCGCTCGCGGGTGATAGCCGAAGAGCCATTTGATGGGGTGGTTCAGGTATCCAAGCCCGATGAAGAAGCCAAGAACACCGACCCCATAGGCCGCCAGATTGATCTGGTCAATCTCCCAGCCGAGACCGCCGCTCTGGGTTAACAATCCTCCATCATGGCCCAACCCCCACTGGACCAATACGAACCCGATGATTGCACCCAGGATTGCCGTAAATACATTGGGACGCAGAAGCCACGACCGGCTTCGTGGCGTCGCCGCTGCAACCGCGACTGCCATGACGTCTCCTCTTCCCTCTCTCGAGCAGACTCATACCTCTATGAAATACATCATCGTAAGAAACATTAGCAGTGTCAAGGCGAAAATATCATAGAACCCGGAGCCGCGGGGGCCTGACCACCGCTTTACCCATGGCGAACTGAATACAGAGCAAGCCGAGGCAGGCATAGCTGCATACCAGCGATAGGCCACTCACAGGTTGTGATCCCACATCGTCCAGGGCCGTCGAAATGTTGAGTGTGTAAAGCAGAGGACTCAATACACCCACTGCCCCGTGCGGCACGAAGTAGCGCAACCGGTGCGACGGGATACGACCATTCATGAGCATGAAAAAGCCCCAGAAAAAGGCAACGGAGATGAGCAGAGCAGTCAATGCCACGGCGGCGAAGCAAATCTCCGCGAACTGGACGCTCCGATTGACGAATCCGATGGTATTCAAGGTGCACACGGACACGGCGCCCGCCAGACCCGCCAGGACAAGGAAGTAGTGGGGGGTGTGCCGGCGGCGAAAGCGCTGCCGCCGCGGAGCGCCTGGCGTTCGTGGCTTCACCGATCTGATACGCGGTTCGTCGATCCGTCGCACGACCGGGTCCCGCATCTGATCCATCGCTATCTACCCCTGGACAAGCGGCTTGACATCGGAGGCAAGATAGTCCTTCTTCAAGATACCTGGTCTGACGGACGTGATGATGCCGTTCGCGTCAATGAGAAAGCTGGACGGCAGACCGACGACATCGTAACGAGCAGCAACCGCGCCACTATTATCCAGCGCAATGGGATACAGGATGTGCAGCTTTCGCGCGAAGGGACCCGCTTCCGATGCGCTTTCCTGCATATCGACTCCCAGAATGAGGAAGGATCTGTCTCGCAGCATATGGGACCACTGTGCCAGCATCGGCATCTCTGATTTGCAGGCTGTGCACCAGGTCGCCCAGAAGTTGAGAAGCACGACATGGTGGCGGAGCGCGCTGAGACGGATCGTCTTACCGTTGAGCAGGGTCAGCGCGAAATTAGGTGCAGGATGACCGATCTCCGGCGCGGCGATACTCTGCGCTCCGGACTTCACGGGGAGGCCGGACAAGATGCGGATATCGCGCCCAAGTGCGACCGAGTCCGGATCACCCGACATCAAAACTCGCTCGCGTCCCTTACTGTCGATCAGATAAATAACGCTGGTATGAGCGTTGCTCAGAACGGGCGGGGCATTCGCCGGAGCTACGTAGAGGTAG
>DASVZE010000332.1:0-3503 GCA_036391775.1 Chloroflexota bacterium
ACAGCGACAACGACGGCTCGACCTGGACGCCCTCCCAGGGCGGCGGCATCCCCAGCGGCGTGGATCACCAGAGCATCGGCGCCGGACCATACTCCGCCAGCGCTCCTGTGCCCCCCAACGCCAGCCTGATCAACGGATATAAGGAAGCAGTGTATTACTGCTCGCAAGATATCGCCACGGCCTTCTGCGCGCGTAGCGACGACGGTGGCCTCACTTACGGCGCTGGCGTGCCGATCTACAACCTGACTCAGTGCAGCGGCATCCACGGCCATGTGAAGGTGGCGCCGGACGGCACCGTGTACGTGCCCGTGCGCTCCTGTGGAGGCAAGCAGGCGGTTGCCGTGTCCACCGATAACGGTGTCACCTGGACTGTACGACAAATACCGGACAGCACGGCCGCCATCGGAAACGATCCGTCTGTCGGAATCGGCTCGGACGGCACGGTGTACTTTGGCTACCAGGGCGGTGACGGGCATGCCCGTATCGCCGTCTCGCACGATCGGGGCGGCACCTGGACCAGGTCGGTCGATGTGGGTGCGCTGGCCGGCGTGAAGAACGTGGTGTTCCCGGCCGTCGTCGCGGGAGATAGTAACCGTGCCGCCTTCGCCTACCTGGGAAGTACCACCGGTGGCGACTTCCAGAGCCAGCCAAGCTACAACGGCGTGTGGTACCTGTATATCTCGAGTACGTACGATGGCGGCCAGACCTGGACCACGGTCAACGCCACGCCGAACGACCCGGTGCAGCGCGGCTCAATCTGCATCAGCGGAACCACCTGCAGCAACACGCCGAACGACCGCAACTTGCTGGACTTCATCGACGCCACCACAGACGCTCACGGCAATGTGCTGGTCTCGTTCGCCGACGGTTGTACCGGCTCGTGCGTGGCCGGCAACGGCACCTACGATCCGACCAGGACCACGCAGTCACAGCAGAGCCAGCTGAACTCCTTTACCGCGCTGGCCAGCATCGCGCGGCAATCGGGCGGACGTCCGCTGTTCTCGCAGTACGATCCGGCCGAGCCGACGGTGCCGCGCAAGCCGACTCTCACAGCTACCGAAACTGTTGCCGGCGGTCCGGTCTCGCTCTCCTGGCAGGCGCCCGATAATGGCGGCTCGCCCATCACCAAGTACCTGATCTACCGTGGCACCGCACCCGGCGGCGAGAAGCTGTACGCCAATGCCGGAACCCATACCAGCTACCTGGACAGTGCGATCAAGGCCAACAGGACCTACTACTACCAGCTTGTCGCGGTCAACGCGGTGGGCAGCAGCCCGATCTCGGCGGAAGTGACGCCGGTCATCTCCAATCCCAAACCGATGTGCACCCAACCGGGGCAACTGATTGTCGGTGACCCGGCGGGGGATCAGACCGGGGCGCCGAGCTACCAGGATCTGGACATCACCGGTGTGTATGTATCCCAGCCGCCAAACTCCAATGATCTCGCCTTCACCATGTCCGTCTCGGATCTCACCAGTCTGGGGCCGAACGAGCAGTGGAGAATGTTCTGGGATGCCGACAGCACGGGCGACCGCTGGTATGTGGGCATGAACACCGATGCCACGGGAGCGCCGTCCTTCGTGTACGGCTACAACACCGGGCAGAGCACCGGAGTCAAGTACGCGCCGGGCATCCCGACCACGGAGCAGACTGCTCTACCCAGCAGCGGCATCAACCAGCAGGCGGGCACGTTCACGGTGATCGTCCCCACATCGGCCGTGGGGAGTCCAGCCGCGGGCACGACCCTCCCCGACGTGCAGGGGAGAACATTTGCCGGTCAGGGTAACGTGACCACTGCTTCCAGCAATCTCGCTATCGATACCACAGGGTTTGGCAGCTACACTCTGGTAGCGAACAGCTACTGCACGGGATAATCACCCGATCGGGAATAGCATAGCCGGCCGGCGGGACTCGGGCAGTTCCGCCGGCCGGCCTCAGTCATGAAGGAGAAGATTGAAGAGGGTGAATGGACACGCACTCCTTGCGGGTGTCGTACTTTTCGCTCTCCCCACCGCCGGGACGAGCTATGCCGCGGCACTGCGGTCTCATGCTCCAGCCGGCTCACCTGTCTACCGGCCCTCGGCAGCCAGGATCCCTGCGTGCGCCCACGCGGGTAAGGCTGTCTCATTCCCCCAGCACTTCCCGGCGAGCTTCCCCGTTCCCTCCGGCACGGCGATCACCGGAAAGCGCGTGCCCATTGGAGGGGGAATCGCAGCCACCGGCTTTGTCCCGATGCACAGCTTTGCCGCCACTGTTCACTTCATTCCGACTCAGCTACCCAAAGTGGGATTCACGGTGCTTCATCTGGAAATCGACACCCCGCACGATTCTGAGGGGAGCTATCAGGGCCACGGCTATGTGGGAGGGTGGTCGCTTCGCGCCATCTCTGGCTGCGCCGCCATGGTCTTTCAGGTATCCGCCAAAACGAATTCTAAGTCGAAGTTTGCTGACGAAGCGAAGAGGCGAGGACCCAATCGGATCCTCGCCTCCTTGGAATGAACGGTGAGGAGCAACTGCTCTGGTGAGTGAAGCTCCTCTAGCTGAAGTCCTCGCCGTCGCGATCGACCTCGACCTCCTCGCGCCGGATGTCACCGGACACGGGTCGGGTTTCGGTCTCGACACCCTTGCTCACGCGCACCTGACCGGTGGTATGGGCTTCTTTGGCCACCACTGGCTCCTCGCGCATGATGGGCACCTCGACTGCCTGCTCCTGGAAGGCGTTGTCGGGAACATCTGTGCCGGTGCCGTCTACGCGCTCAACCTGGATTTCTTCCCGGCGAAGCTCGACCGGCACTTGCTGCTGCTCCGTGTGCACGACCTTGCGTACCCGAACGCGTCCCGCCTCTACCTGACGCGTTCCGACCTGTAGCTCCTCCTCGGATACCGGCACGTTGATCTCCTGTTGATTGCCGGCGCCGGTGTATTGATTGCTTGTCGTGTCGGTGTACTCGGAATCACCCGATCCGCCATCAGCATATCCTGTGGGGCTAGTGTCGGTAGAGCGCTGCATACCGTAGTAGCCATAGATAGTGCTCTCGTCGTCCGGGCTTAGCTCGCTGTTTGTGCTGAAGCTGGGCGCGTTCTTGATATGGTCCTCTGAATAGGGAACCTGGATTCCGTGATTGCCGATCTGCGCGTTCTCGGCGGGGATAATGTGCGTCTTACCGGCCAGCCAGCCGGTCTTCACGCCGAAGAACTCGAGCTTATTCGTGGCATCGTCGATCCATACACCGTCGACCGTGCCGATCTTCTTGCCCGATGAATCGATTACCTCGTGGCCAAAGAGCTCCTCTGGAGCCTGTCCAATCGTCATGGTTGCCTCCTAATTACGTCCTGTCTTCTTCCATAGGTCCCGTGCCGCAACATTTCTCTGCGCGGCATCGTTCGTGCCTGTGTACTGTGAGTGATCCGGTGCCCAAACGACGTGACGTTTATGCAGCGCTGCGTGTCAGCAATGTGGGGCGGAGTCATTCAGCTCTAATGCAATTACTGTGCCAATGTAA
>DASVZE010000333.1:0-3463 GCA_036391775.1 Chloroflexota bacterium
CCGTACAAGCCAGGCATCGCCTTCAAGGCTTCGATGTTCGAGTATGCCTCCTGGGGTGCTACGTCCATTGCAATGAATGAGGCATGTGGAGTAACGACATCCTCCATCACGGAACCAGGGGGATAGGGACCATTTGCTCCGCAGGCGAAACATTGCGACAGCCCTTGCTTCGCACTGTAAGGCCAGGCAAAACCTGTTACCCCGTAGCTGTCGTAGTTCCCGGTGTCGTCAGGTGTGCTGGAGGGGGACATGCCCCAGACCGGATAGCCTAACTGTTCTGTGGCGTACTTGATCTGAACCTGCGCCCAGCGACTGTCTGCCAGCCCGAAACTCTGCGGACCCCAAGATGATTCCGGGACAACCTGATTCACCATCTGGCCCTCGAACATGCCACCCGCCCAGGTGGGGATGAAGGTCAAACTGGAACCAGGATACGTGTAGTGGCCCTCCCAGACGTTAAACTGCTGGCCTGACTGAGGATCAGTGTACGTTTGCCAGTATCCTGTACCGGGGCCCTGTCCAGTCCACGAGAAATCGGGGTCGGTCGGGCACTGCTTCGGGGGCAGAATGCGCCAGCTACGCCACCACACATTGCCCGGCATTTGGTGCAGTCCCATTCCTACATATGCCGAGATGCGCGGATCACTATAGAAAGCGCCGTTCTCGTAGTAGTACTGTCCGTACTGCGCTGGTGGGTAGCCTACATAGAAGACGCCATACATTTGGCCCGTCGGCTGATTGTTATACGGACTGCTCGGATTGTTGTAAACGTTGCAGGCAGACTCGGGGCCGCTGTTGTAGAAGATTCCAAAGTTCATGGGTGCCATCAGGCTATCCACGAGGTGCGTCAGCTCGGGCATTGCTTCCCGCACCACGATCAGGCCCGAGGCGTACCACCCGTTGTCCACCTGGGAAATCTGAATGCACAGATGGTACGGATCGCTACCGGCCGGCGTCGGATTATGGCCCGCGCAGCTAGTCCCGTTGGTGTCCGCGTTTACCTGACCGGTGGCTGTGCTGTACCACTGATACAGGAAGCCCCTATATCGCTGCATATTGTGCAACTCGGTGAGCGTGGCAGTGAGCCGACTGTCCGCCTCAGTTCTGCTGATCAATCCAAGATCGTTCGCAGCTACCACGGACCAGAGGTACACACCAATATTTGCTGCCGATGTGTACCGTCCGTAGCTTGTAGGCGTCGCTGATCCGCCAGCAAAAGTCACATTGTCCATCGGCAGATTTGTTGCTGAGTCGACATCCACCTTGAAGAAGTTCCAGGTGTCCTTTGCGATATTGAGCAGCTCCGCCTGCTGTGTGGAATTCAAGCCGCTGTAATTGTTGACCTGGTTACTGGTGCCTCCTGCCGCACCTGCCTGCGTTGGAATAAGCAGCAGCGCAATGATGCCCAGGCTCGCAAGAAGGCGCGTCGCTAGCGAGCGTCTCCAGAGTTCAGACGATCTCCTCATCATTCCTACTCCCTTCTCTTTTGTACTGTCCCCAGGGCCTCCCAATAGCCAGATACACGCAGCGGGTTCCGTACAGGAAGGCAGAGTTGCTCCTCCCGTGGCTGTTCATAGCCGTACCCGCCAATCGACCTCCTACCACATTCTTTGCCTACAGTGCAATAAAAGGGGCTCGCATGCTGAGCAACGCGTTTACGGTGTCGCTCTCCGGCGCGGTACAGAAGTCCAGCAAGATCTGTACCGCTATCCAACGCTGAGTTACCGTCTCCGCCGTGCCCTGCCGGGGCCATAATGCGGTGAATACATAGGACCGCTAACTGTTCCTCCTGGAGACGTATCCAGTGCCCAGGAGATATCTCCCGAGACAAGAAAGCACACGTTCATCTCTTGGAGTGGCGATCGCACCGCGTGAAGGAGGACGGGTTTGTCAAAAACGATGGCGACCACGCTCGATTCGGGTTGGCATGTCAGACAGGCCTCCCCATCAGATTTCAATCCATCGCTTGATCTGCCGCCATTGCCTGCGCAAGTCCCGGGTCATATCCATCTCGATCTGCAGCGTGCCGGTGTTATCCCCGACCCGTTCTATCGTCTGCAGGAGCGCGACGTGGCATGGGTCGACGACGTTGACTGGACCTATGAGACGACGTTCGATCTCAAATCGGTCACCAATGGCGACCTCTACCTGCGCTTTCTCGGCCTCGATACCGTTGCGGAGATTTGCCTCAACGGCCGGCGTCTGGCGACAACCGATAACATGTTTATTCCTCATGAGTTCGACATACGGCCGTTCATACGCCAGGGTGAAAACTCTCTGGCCGTCACATTTCGGTCCGCCCGGCGGGTTGGCAGAGAGCGGCTTGAGGCCTGGTCTGCCCGGCACCCAGCGCTACGTGTCCACCACTCTATGTGGGACGCTCGATCCTTCGTGCGTAAGGCTCAGTACATGTTTGGCTGGGATTGGGGTCCAATTCTACTATCGTGCGGAATATGGCGTCCCGTAGAACTACTCGCGGTCCCGGTCGCTCGAATTACGGACTGGCACTACGAAGCAGTGCTTGAAAGCGATGGAGCGACAGTTCGTATCGAGACCGAGATCGAGCGAGCCACGGGCAGGCTTGACGAACCGCTCACGCTTCTTGCCCAAGGTGAGGGTATGTCCTCTGCCTCAGTGATGATCCCGACCGGAAATACTCGCACGACCATGTCGCTCACGCTGAACGTGCCTGGCGCGCGGCGATGGAGTCCTGACGATCCACATCTTTATCCAGTGCGTTTGACTATGCAATCCGACGAGACGATCGTTGACGAGCGCGCCGTCCGCGTCGGACTGCGCACTATCGAGCTAGTGCGGCCTCCCGACCGAGACGGGCAAGGAGAAGGGTTTGTTATCCGCGTCAATGGCGAGAACCACTTCTGCAAAGGAGCCAACTGGATCCCGGCAGATTCCTTCCCGAGCAAGACATACGACAACGAGGCAAGCTTGCGACCTTTACTATCCGCTGCCCGCGAAGCCGGCTGCACCATGCTGCGGGTCTGGGGTGGAGGGATGTACGAAAGTGAAACGTTTTACGCACTGTGCGATGAGCTTGGCCTCCTGGTCTGGCAGGATTTCCCCTATGCCTGCGCCTATTACCCGGACGATTCCGAAGCACTGGACGTCGCCGCGGCTGAGGCGATGAGTGAAGTGCGCCGCATACGTGTGCATCCATCGTTAGCACTGTGGTGCGGCAATAACGAGAACCATCAGATGTATGCCGACAACTGGCAAGGTCTAAATCCCCCCAGCTTTCTCGGGGAATCCATTTACGAGACCGTGTTGCCGGACGTGGTCGCCACTCATGATCCGGCGACGCCCTACTGGCCCAGCTCGGCCTACGGGGGACAGAACCCGAATTCGCCGGATGTGGGAGATCGGCACAACTGGAATGTGTGGCACGGGGAGGGAATCGAGGGAGGAGACTGGCCACAGTACGCTGAAGACCGTGCACGATTCTGCT
>DASVZE010000334.1:0-4501 GCA_036391775.1 Chloroflexota bacterium
TGTCGGTGACCACCATGTACCTCCGGTTTGTATGGGCTAGTCATCATCCGCAGGTGTACATGCACATTATAGAGCGAGTGTAGTCGCGTCTGCATCTATGACATGAAAATGTCGTAATGTAATCAAGATGGGAGGCCCGAGTTTTTCGAACGCGCTGCCATTACGCTGCCATGTTGCTCGGCAGACGCCCAAACACAGCAGTGGACGGTGGTGGACAGTAAGTGGCGGTTTTTGGCGTCCTGGCGCCGATTCTGGTGGATGAGAGCGGACGGCGATGGACGGGGGCAGACGGAGCGGGGGCAATTGCTAAACCGCTATGGTGTAACTGCCATCGAGGGTTCGAATCCCTCCCTCTCCGCCACTCACTTCTTGTGGTCGTACCGTCCGTCTTATCACGTCGATGGTTTGGTCACTGCGGGGAATGTCTGACCTTTCGTCCCGCTGCCGATCGGGCTATCGCCTTTTACCCACCAATGTGTGCAGCAGATTCACTTTTGATGGGGTTGAGAAGCGCAACGACCCTATGTACCTCTGAACCACAGAAATCGGAAGCCTTTTCACCCGGACAAGCCGAAATTGGGAACTTGGGCCCAAATCGATGCCTTGAAGGATGTATGTTTGGGCATCAAAGTAGGCCGTGATGTGATGGGGAAAATCCCCCAAGAGCTGCGCTCGCATCGAGACGACGGGCACGCCATTCAGGGTTCCATGCCGCGTTGCGCGGACTGAAGACGGACTGCGACTAACGAGTTCGTTCAAGTATCTTGTCAGACTGGGTCCATCAAAAACATCGATGCGACTTCTAAGGAACGGTGCTATGGGATCCGTCGTGTTGCGAATGGATGGCGCCTCAGGGCCATATTCCCGTACTGAGAACACGCGTCGCGCGGCGATTACGCGTTCGACTCGCTCTGCGACTCCATGCGGACCAGAAACTGTCTCGATGGAGGCGAAGGGCTGTCCAAATGGACTGGCAGGGTCGGTCCAGAGAACTACGGTGACGGAGCTCGGTCCATGGGCTAGCCAACCGCGATATACGAGCTCTGCAGCGTAGGGTGGCGCTGCCCCGGCGCGGATGAGTGCGGCCTTTGCAGTGACCTGAATAGTCGTCGTCGAACTCGTAGGAAAACCGGTCGTCGCTGCGATGCGCGCTCGTAGTTTCAAAGCGGCCCGGTGCTCTATCCCGGTGACGTGCGAGAGTAATTTTGGTTGATTCGCACTTCGCATCGACACATGTTCCACCCGCGGAGCCGGCGTGACAACCGGGATGGAGCTCGTCGAGAGGTCAAGAGGTATGTAGGGAACGAGTATCAACAGTACTAGGAGAGTGCCGGCAATCGCGAGCGGACGGAGCAAAACGTGCCAATCACGCCAAATCGGGATTGCCGTGCTCCTATCGATTCGCTTCTGACCAGCGATCCCGGCACCGAAGTCTGGGGTCTCTTCTGAGGGTTTCGACGTGGATGGAAGATCACTGCTGCCGCCGGCCGGTAAAAACTCGGCCGGGGTTCCGGCCACGCCGTCCCGCGACATTTCGTTTGGTAACTGGATTGATGTCGGTTCGGCCTGGGATACCTGTGTTTTGTCTTGATGAGCCAGGTCTACGGGCTGGAGGAGCTCGCCGTCGGACGGCCCTTGTCGCGTGAGATCGATTCCTGGGTTCGATGGCTGGGCCACATTGACTGTCTTCCGTAGCTCGCTTACCTCGTCCTGTAGGGACTCAACTCGACGTGCTAGCTCGGTGATGACTTCGGACTGACGCTCGACTGCCGACGTCAAATTGCGGAGCTGCTTCAAATCGACTATGTCCGGTGCCGGTTCCGCGTCCGGCGCGGATTTCTCTAGCGACGGAGAAGGTGGTACGGCCAGCGGCAAGACGACATAACTCTTTCCGTTGACCCGACGCGACTCGATTGTCCCGTTCGCGATCCGCTTCCGGACGGCCTTCTTGTTGATCCCGAGCAGCTTGGCCGCCTCGGAGATTCGGTATTCGGACGTTCCACTCATGGTGTATCGACTATCCTTCCGACTCCACCTGTGAAGGCGGTGCTCTGGGGGTACTAGCTCGGAAGATGAGTTGAAGTGGAGGGTTTCAGCATACCACGCGGACTCGTGCTATCCCTTCGCGCAGATGTCTGCCGTCAGCGGAATCGTGAAACCCGTGAAAGATTGATTCACTCTCTGCAGGCAGGTAGCGATGCACTAATGTTTCTTCTTTGTGCTCTGCGACTTCGAATTCGACCGCTTCGCCGCCGGATGAGTCGGCAAGTCGAGCGTCGCGTACACCACTTCGCGATGGTCGTACCCTGCTTCTGTGCCGTGAAACACGCCAGCGCAGGTAATGAGGAGTAGCGCACGATCCTTTGTCTTGTGATACACCACCCACTTCACCAACGTCGGAGACTCCCAGTACGAATGATTCCACCAGACGCGAAACTTCAAAGGCTTCCCCGTTCGATAGCGTACATAGACAACGTCACCTGATCTCAGGTCGTTCAAATGCCAAAAGATTGCAGGACAGCAATAAGAATCCAGATGACCGAAAATCAACGCGTGTCCGGGATCGCCCGGCTTGGGGCCGCGGCTGAACCATGCCGTGTCTGACCAGCTGAACGGCGCCTCAAAGTCCTGCGGTCGTACGAGTGGCGTGTCCTCAATGGCCGCCGTTATCCCCAGGCGAGGGATGGTCACGATTTTCGGCCAGCCTGCGGGAATTGGGCTGGTGGCGATTGGTCGTTTGTGGCTGGAGGAATGGCTTGTGCGTATTTTGGCCGGCGGTGTTCTTGATCGTGCGTGCGCGGTTCCACTGGATGCAAGAATCAGCACAGCCAGAAGCAGAGCGTACCACCGCTTTATCCCCACCGAACCGGTTCCCCCCGGGGTTTTTACCCCCTCTGCGCTGAGTTTACGGCGAGTCCACATCGCTCAAACGTGGCGTCAACATACCGCAAAAACGGTGAAAGGTCAAACAGCCCGTCGATGTCGGAGGCGGCGAGGTGGGCGCGTATGGCCGGGTCTTGCTTTACGATCTCCTGAAATGAAGTCCTTGTAGCGCGCGTCTGCATGGCGGCACGCTGCACCAGCGTGTAAGCATCGGGCCTGGACAATCCACGCTCTACCAGAGCTAGCAGAACTTTTTCCGAGAAGTACAGGCCAAGTGACTCTGTCATGTTTTCGGCCATCTGGTCTTGTCGAACGACCATGTTGTCCACGATGCGGGACAGAAGGTGGAGCATGTAATCGGTCAGGATTGAAGAATCGGGAAGCACGACGCGTTCGACGGACGAGTTGCTGATGTCGCGTTCATGCCAGAGGACAACATTTTCAAGTGCAGGCACAGCGTAACCGCGAACGACCCGGGCAAGCCCCGATATTCGCTCATTGAGGATAGGGTTACGCTTGTGTGGCATGGCGCTCGAGCCTTGCTGCCTGGAACCAAACGGTTCTTCCACTTCAAGGATTTCGGTATGTTGCAAATTGCGAAGCTCTGTTGCCACTTTATCCAGTGACGATGCCAGAAGAGCCAGCTCGAGAACGTACGTCGCATGCCTGTCCCGTTGCACCACCTGTGTCGCTGCAATCTCTGGAATGAGATTCAAGATGTCCGCGACCCGTTCCTCAACCGCCGGCGGAACGTTCGCGTGCGTGCCCACGGCACCGGCAATTTTAGCGATTGAAATCTCACGCCGTACGAGCGTCAACCGCTCGATATGCCGCTGCATTTCCGCGTACCACACCGCAAGTTTGTGGCCAAACGTGATCGGCTCGGCGTGGACGTTATGGGTTCGGCCCATCATGACAGTTTTTCGGTGCTCTATCGCACGCCGCGCGAGCGAACGCGCAAGTTGTTCGGCTCCCTCGAGAAGGAGGTCAACTGACTCCACAAGCTGAAGTGCAAGTCCGGTGTCGACTATATCTGAGCTGGTGAGTCCGAGGTGAATCCATCGCGCATCCGGGCCTACCGTTTCCGACAGATTACGCAGAAACGCGATGACATCATGCTGTGTATCCTCTTCGATCTGGGAGATTCGCTCCAGGTCGAACGTTGCTCGACGGATCGCAGGCAGCGCATCGACAGGCACACGGCCCTGTTCGGCCCACGCTTCAGCTGCGGCAATCTCGACTCGGAGCCAGCAAGCATACTTGTTCTCGTCGCTCCAGATGCGACTCATCTCGGGCCGGGTGTATTTGGGAACTGTCACTTGTGAGCTCGTTGTCCCGGTATCACGTATAGGTCACTCCCATTCGATCGTCGCCGGTGGTTTGGAGCTTATGTCGTAGACCACTCGATTGACTTCGGGGACCTCGTTGACGATGCGGTTTGATATCCGTGCCAGTACGTCGTATGGAAGGCGCGCCCAATCCGCCGTCATTGCGTCCTCGCTCGTGACCGCGCGAACTGCCACGACATATCCATATGTTCTGAAATCGCCCATGACGCCGACACTTTGCAAGGGCGTCAGGACGGCAAAGGACTGCCACAGCTCCTGATAGAGGCCGG
>DASVZE010000335.1:0-4113 GCA_036391775.1 Chloroflexota bacterium
CACCGGCCGCATGGGTCGAGGCATGACGGGCAACTCCCTCCATGTCTTCGACTGTATCCAGCAAATGACGGATGGTGTCGTCGCCCGCATACAGCTGCTGAAGTTCCGGAACTTCTTCACGTGCTTTGGCGATCTTGTTGCACATCGGCGGGATGAGCTTGGCGACCCGATCCACGTCGTCGTACGACATTCCGACACAGCGTCCTACGTCGCGCACGCCCGCTCGAGGACCAATGGTCCCAAAGGTAATGATCTGGGCAACGCGGTCGCGCCCGTATCGCTCGGTCACATACTGAATGACTTCTTCGCGGCGATCATCGGCAAAGTCCAGGTCCATATCCGGCATGCTGACTCGCTCTGGATTGAGGAATCGCTCAAAGGAGAGCCCGTGCGCCATCGGATCGACGTTGGTCAAGAAGAGCAGATAAGCGACGATGCTTCCCGCGGCGCTGCCCCGACCAGGTCCCACGGCAATACCGCTCCGCCGTGCAAAGGAGATGACGTCGTACACCAGAAGAAAGTAGTCAATAAAGCCCGTTCCGAAAATGACATGTAGCTCGTATTCCAGCCGTTGGCGAATGTCCTCGGTCACGTTGGGGTAGCGGCGCGTCAGTCCCTGTTCGCACAGAACGCGCAGGTATTGCTCGGACGTCTGACCCTCGGGTGTTTCCACATGCGGTAGATGCGGCCGGCCGAAGGCCAGCTCGAGATTACATCGCTCCGCGATGGCGAGCGAATTGGTCAGGGCACCGGGGACGTCGCCGAATAGAGCCGCCATTTGCTCGGCCGATTTCAGGTAAAACTGCTGCGACCCAAGACGCATGCGTTTTGGATCCGACATAGACGATTGCGTCTGGATACAGAGAAGGATCTCGTGGGTCGCGGCCTGCCGCTCGTAAACGTAATGAACGTCATTGCTGGCCACCAGCGGAAGTCCGAGCCGCTGACTTAGATGTAAGACGCCCTGATTAGTAGTCTGCTGAATCTCGAGGTCATGATATTGGAGCTCGAGATAATAGCGACCGGCAAAGACTTGTCGATACCAATCCGCCCTCTCTTCCGCGGCCGGAAGATTTCCCTTCTGGATCAGCCGTGGCACTTCCGCGCTGGCGCAGCCCGAAAGACAAATGAGTCCGTCTGAGAATTGTTCGAGAAGCGCATGATCCACACGCGGTTTGCGGTAAAAGCCTCGCAAATGCGCTTCGGAGGTAAGCCTGATCAGATTTCGGTATCCGGCTTCGTTCTCGGCCAGCAAGAGGAGATGGAAGTTTTCTGCATCCGGACCTGGGCGCTCCTGGAGCGGACGATCTGAAACATAGACCTCGCATCCCAGAATCGGCTTGACACCCGCCTCTTTTGCTTTACCGAAGAACTCAACAGCGCCAAACATCGTGCCGTGATCAGTCAAGGCCAGTGCAGGCATCTCCTGGTTGGCCGCAGCAGCAACCAGATCCGGAACGCGCCCCAACCCGTCCAGCAGGCTGTACTCCGAATGGGTATGCAAATGAACGAACTCGGCCAAAGAGTCATCCTTCCAATAGGGAGTGTGGGAGGCAATAGATAGCATACATCCCCGTGCAATGGTCGTGCCACAAGGCCTCGTAATGACTTGTATTGACGTTACATGGTCTTGTACATCCTGCTGGTGGCGTAAGAGAACAAGGAGTGGCCGGCGTGAGCGCGAAGGCTCGCCACCAGAATTCGCGCCGTTATGGTGCGCAATATAGACGTGGTAGCCGCGCTCGTCAGAGCGACTTGTTCATGCCGGGTGGTTGAGCTCCTGGATCATGTGCGCGAAGTGCCGGCATATTTCCGCATAGTCACCAGCACCCCATTCATCGCGAGCAGCAGGCAATTTGTCGATCAAACGGATTTTTGCCGCGACCAGCTCGTCCACCGATTTCCATTCGTTAGATGCCGGCGCATTTTCACCTACCCGATCAAGAGTCCCGCTCTCAGGTTCTGCCCTGCGGCCGGATGGTCGGTCGGACCGGTCGGCGCCCTCGATCTGGTCGCCTTCCATGCCGGCAAGCGCGCAGACCTCTCGGAAGAACCGTGTCGCGTTGCGCGCCTGGGAGGGCGAGCTTGTCAGACGGAAATAATCGCGCAATTCGTCGGTTCCCCGGCGGTGTATGCCGGAGGCAAAGAGATCCGCGTATGATTGGCGGACCAGGTGCGCAAGCGTGTCCTGAAACCGATCCGTGGTTTGTAGCAGCCGGTAAGCATGCGTCGGAACTCCCCGCTCGTCCACCACTCCAAGGAACTTGAGCGCGCTAAGCAAGGCCCACTCATTGTTACTGGCCACGTTCATTTTCTGAATAAAGCGCCGGTCTATACGCGCCGGAGGGCTCATGTCTCGCATGCGCTCGAAGAACTCGCGCAGCGCCACGATGGGCGCGTACGGCGCCTTGCGTCCCACTGGCTCTGCCACCATGTCCTGTACCTGTAACTCCCTGTAACGCTTGAGCCCCGATTATTCCATTGTAGGCCGAAATTTCGGCAACTGTCTAGTCAGCTAAGACCATAGCACGTCGTGGCACGGGCCTTCCGAAGTTACGGGGGTGTTCAATGTCAATACAGGAAGAGTTACAGGTCGAGCCTAAACCTTGTACTCTCGCAGTGCCTGTTCAAGCTGGGACTGCCTGATGGTCAGCGTGAGATCCCCTCGGGTCCGTTCTAGTACCGCCCGCAGAGCATCGGTAGTACGGCGCAGTCCACCGGTCAAGGCATCTGGGAAGTCTACTGTGATCAAGGCACTATAGACTTCGTCCATAAGGCCCAAGATCCGCTCGGCGTCCCGGATGGCATCGGCGCTCCCCCGGCGAATGGTGTCGAGCACGTAGCGTCTCATTTCACTGGCGGCCTCTGCCATGCCATTCAAGTAGGGAACGTTTTCCACACCGATGTCGTCCGCGCTTGGCACTCTCTCCCCCTCGATAAATGCCGTGACGAAATACGCTTCGGCCAGCTCCTTCTGTGAGTCCTGGACGTATCCGCTCCAGTAGAGCTCGGGGTGCTGGGCCAGCTCTCGGCGCGTCTCTTCGGCCATGGCGCGGCCTGCTCCGAGGCTCTCACTCGCAATATCTCGCTCGCCGCGGTGAAGTGCTCGTATGGCGTTGGCGGCGTAACGCGTGATGGTTCGGGAGCTTATCAATGCGCGATCTCGCGCCCCATTCTTCACTTCGAGCTCTTTGTTGATGGCGTTCACTGCCTCGTCAATTAACGGCATACGGCTGTTCCTTTCTTACCGATTTTATGTGCGTCCTTGACCACATCGTATTGTGGGTCGTTATGAGAGAGCGTCTTCAAAAGATCCTGGCGCGCACCGAGAACATGTCCAGACGAGGTGCCGAGAGGCTCATTGTCTCGGGCGAAGTCACGGTGAACGGAGAACTCGCACAGCTGGGTGACGCCGCCGATCCCGCCGCAGACGACATCCGTCTGCGCGGACGGCGGGTTGTGCCCGCGACCATGAGGCATATATACGTCGCGCTCCACAAGCCGCTTGGTGTGGTATCAAGCATGCGCAGCACACATGGTGAACCAACGGTCGCCGATCTCGTCCCCTTGTCGGAGCGACTCTTTCCCGTAGGGCGTCTGGATAAGAACACGTCCGGTCTTCTCCTCATGACAAATGACGGAGGTTGGGCGCTGCATGTCCTCCATCCGCGCTACGGCGTCAGCAGAGAGTACCGGGTTTGGTTCAAAGGTATCCTCCGCTCTCCGGACGTGATTCGGCTGCGACAGGGTGTTCGCCTCGAAGACGGCTCGGTCACATCTCCAGCTGAGGCGCGGATAATTCAAGTCTCAGGCGGAAATACGCTTGTTGAGCTGAGCTTGGTGGAAGGCAAGAAACGCCAAATTCGTATGATGGGCATGGTGCTAGGGCATCCCGTGGTGGCACTTCACCGGGTGCGATTTGGCTGCGTGGAGCTCGGAGACTTGCCTGCGGGCAAGTGGCGCTTTCTGACAGAAAAGGAGATAGTAACTGCTGGATACAACAGCGGAAAACAACCGGTCACTCCAGGCGCCATTTGACCGGTTACAGATAGCTATCGACGGTCCCGCTGGCAGCGGCAAGTCCACAGTGGGCCTGCGGCTGGCACACGCTCT
>DASVZE010000336.1:0-3504 GCA_036391775.1 Chloroflexota bacterium
CCAGGCTCCAACTTCTTGCCCCATGGTCAGCCCCACATTGACAGCGGTCCGAAAATGGTAGCCGAGCCAGATGCGGGATAATCCCTCTTCTTCAGCTGCCTGCGAGAGGCTGGTGTAGGACCGGACCGCGCCACCGGGAGACGTCCTCGTCGTGAAGCTGAAGCGTATGGCATCGGTTCCGAAAAAGGACGCCAGAACAGTACTGGCAGCGCCACCGTTGGCGGTATGGGCTGATGGATAGTCGGGATGTGGAGCAGTTGGTCTGAGCGGAGTCCAGGTCGGATCGCCGATGGTCGCTGGATTGCCGTCGCTATTCCCATTATGGATAGCTGCCTCCGGCCGCCAGAAGTTGTAGGTATACTTGGCGTCAAAGACAGCGATCATAGCGTCGTACATTGCCACATTCAGCTCCGCAAACAGGCGTGCGTCTCCCATTAAAGTGGTTTGCTTCTGAGCGGCGATCACGCGGGCTGCAGTGTTCCACATATAAAAGTCATTGTCGAACCAGAAGAGAGCGGCCTGCGTCTCATCGGCGGTCCGGGTGGAGCTATTTGCTCCGCCCAGGCTCTTCACCTCGTTATAGTCCGCAGTGTACTGGTCGCTTGTGAGCGCAGGCGGTGGCTCGGGTCGAAACTGAGCAGAACTCTGCAGGGCGAACGGTGTGACACCAGCCAGATACACAAACACTGCTGCCGACTTCCCCGGTGGCTGGAAGATCCCCGGGCGGACCGGCTGGTTGTAGTCATCCGGACGGTTCGAATGGTCGCTACTGCGCCAGCGCAAGATCTGGACCGCGACCCAGTCGCCGATCAGAATCCCTTCCTGGCGGGTTGCCGTGTCTGGAACATGAGCGATGGATGTGGCGTAGGCAGCGTCAATATCCGATCGCTTGTCCGGAAACAATCCAAGTAATACCGTGCGAGCCGCTGCCGCGGATGCGCTCTCCAGCGAGCTTTGGGGATCGACCCCGTAGAGTCTGGCGCCATCAACCGTATAGCCGGTGAAACCCCTCGATGGTGCTGTACTGATCGCCTGCACGGCATCATAGATGGCCACATGCACCATTGCCATGGTGCGCAAGGCCGCGATTGGGTTCTGTTGTGCCGCAGAGACAAGCTGGATGGCCGTTGTGTTCCAGTCGAGGACGCTGGTGCTACCGGACGGATCGGCACGTACTAGGGTTGTGGAAGGGACTACAACGGTAAGCACACTGAGAGCGGCTCCAAGTAATGCAATTGCCAGGAAGCGTTGCATATCTCTTCTCCCTCCTTTACTCTTTGCTTCCGGTTGCGTGGTCATGAGGTGCTCCTTTTGCCGACTCATTCCTCGCCGACGAGGAAATGCTCGCTCAATCACCAGTCTGAGCCGGCCGAAGGGCAATGACCATGCACGGCTCGCCGCAGAACATGCACACTTACCTGCACACTTCGCCCGCTGGACGAGCGCAAGAAAAAGAATGGTGATGCTATCATCACCTTGAGCGCGCTTTTTGACACTTCGGCGCAGTCACGTAAGGCAGGCGGTCCTCCTGCTATGTCGGCCCTTCCGTCGCCCGAGTTTGGCTCAATGCTCCGGCGTTACCGGCTGGCCGCGCGCCTCACTCAGGAGGAACTTGCCGAACTCTCTGGAGTGAGTCCGCGGGCGGTCATCGCGCTAGAGCGTGGTGAGCGACGCAGACCGTACCGTCACACACTTGCGCTCCTAGTGTCCGCGCTCCAGTTATCTGCGTGGGACACGGAGACATTGCAGCGAGCCGCCGGATATCTACCAGTGGATCGATCGCACGAGGGATGTGATGGAGCCGCACGCGCCAATCCCCTGGTTGGGCGGTCGCGCGAGCTGGCCGCTCTGGAACGATACTTCGAAAACCCTGCTCCACCGGTCCTGGTATTTGCCGGGGAGCCCGGGATCGGAAAGTCACGGCTCCTGCAAGAGGCAGCGCGGATGGCACCCACCCGAGGTTATACAGTGCTACAGGGAGGTGGCCAAAGGCGGAGCGGTCAGGAGCCATATGCTCCTTTGTTGGAACCCCTTTCCCACTCTCTGATCGGTCTTTCAAGGTCGCGACTGCACGACGCGCTCACGGGGTGCGGGTGGTTGACACGCCTTCTCCCTGAGCTGCTGGATATTGTGAATGCGCCTTTGCCCATCGGGAGCCTTCCTCCCGAACAGGAGCGTCGCCTCGTCTTCTCTGCTGTGGCTCGCTATCTGAGGAACAGAGCCAATGGAGCGGGTATTCTCCTTCTCCTCGACGACCTCCAATGGTCCAGCCCCGACGGTCTGGATTTGCTGGGATCCCTTTTCCAGGTAGCGGACGTCAATCCCATTCGAATGATAGGAGCATACCGGGATAGCGAGGTGCTCTCAGACCACCCCCTTAATGAACTCTTGGCGCATCTGGCCGAGCAACATCTGGCGGACCAGTTAACGCTCAATCCGCTCGGTGACCAGGATGCCATGTCTCTGCTCGATAATCTGGCGCAAAGTTCTGAGCAGACCTGGGACGACCAAGTCAAAGAGCGGATCGTGCAGCGGGCAGGCGGAGTGCCGTTCTTCCTGGTCAGCTGTACTCACGGATTGGACGTCAATCGCGGGAGCGACATCGTGCCATGGAGCGTCGCACAGAGCATCCGACAGCGGATGGTCACTCTACCACAAATAGCGCAAGAGATTCTGTGTGCTGCGGCTGTCCTGGGCAGAGTCATGGAGCGTTCCGTCATCTGCCAGATGATCGGATCTCCCGAGAATCAGGTTCTCAAGGGGCTGGATTTGGCCGGTCAAGCGCATCTCCTACTTCCCCACGGTAAATCGACCTATCGTTTCGCACACGACGTGGTTCGTGAGTCGATTGATGCCGATTTGGGTGAAGCGCAGCGCATGTTACTGCACAAGAGAGCTGGTGAGGTACTGGAGGCGGGTTGGGAGTGGAATCGAGACGGAGCTCGGCGAGCGGCAGAGCTTGCCTGGCACTTCTCAGAGGGCGACGAGCCAGAACGAGCGCTGGCGTATGCGATCCAGGCGGGCGATGAAGATGCAGCAATCGGTGCTCATATAGAAGGAAAACAGCACTTCCAAACGGCTCTGGAGCTGGCGAGAAGAGCTAACAATCATGAGCCATCGGCAAAGATGTTAGAGGCAGCGATCCTTGAGAAATTGAGCGCACTGCTTGCCGTCAGTCCCTCGGCCGACGAAGTACTGGAGTCGCTACAACAGGCGGTCAGCATCTATCACGAACTCGGCGATCGGGAAAATGAAGGACGAGTCATCGCTCAAATTGGCCGTGCTTACTATTGGGGAGTCGGGACCACGCCGGAAAGACGGAGAGAGGGGATCGCATACCTCCAAGCCGCCAGACGATCATTGGAGGATGCATCAGATCAGACCCGGGCTGCACTGACTGCGGTGTTGACCCACCTGCTGAGCTCGTTCGAGATGTATCCTCAAACTCTTGAGGCAGCGAGGACGGCTTCTGACCTGGCTCGCGCAAGTGGCCATGACGGAATC
>DASVZE010000337.1:0-1992 GCA_036391775.1 Chloroflexota bacterium
ATCGCGATGTCGGCCTTCTTGATCAGGCTGGCCGGGTCGTCCCCATCCCCCGGATATATGCTGATGCCGATACTGGCCGTCACGAAGAGCTCGTGCTCATCGATCAGGAACGGCTGCGCAAACGCATGCTGGATCTTGACGACAACCCGTTCCGCGTCCGTCGGGTCGCTCAAATTGCCCAGCACGACCGTGAATTCGTCCCCGCCGATCCGGGCCACCGTGTCAACCTGCCGAACACAGCCGCTAATGCGTCTGGCGGCCTCCTGGAGCAGCTTGTCCCCGACAGGGTGACCGAGGGTATCGTTGATGATCTTGAAGCGGTCCAGATCGAAAAACAGCACGGCAATATGCTGCTTGAGACGTTGCGCCAGGGCCATAGCCTGCGTGAGCCGGTCGATGAGGAGAAAACGGTTCGGCAGCCCGGTGAGGATATCGTGGTGGGCCATGTGGTACAGCTGGGCCTGCGACTCCTTCCGTTCCGTCACATCCCGGCAGATTACCCAGATCGCCGCCGGCGCGCCCTCCTTGAAGCTGCAGCTTATGGCCCCTTCTACCGTTAGCTTCTTCCCATCCCGGGCGTTCACGACGATCTCGACCGGGTTCGTCCGCTCGCCCGCCATGGCCTGATGAAACTCCCGCAGACATTCCGCCTTGCCGTCACCATCGAATACGTCGTCGATCGTCAAGGCAGGGACGTCATCCGGTCCATAGCCCAGCTCGCGTTGCGACGTCCGGTTCAGATAGAGAAAACGGCCATCGGGAGCGATGCTGAAAATGAAGTCGTTGGCCGAATCGAGAAAATTGATGAGATGCTCCTCGCTTCGCCGCAGCGCCTCGTTGTCCTGCCGGATCACCGATACCAGAAAGAGCCCGATCATCGCCACCGTGACGTTCAGGATCGCCACCCAGCACCACATCAGCACCAGGAACAGGGGGTCGTGATGGAGCAAGGGATCGACGAACGGCATGACGACCGTGGGGAGAACGTTGTAGTAATGTCCCGCGAGCAGAACGGCAAACAGCGCGAGGCTGCTGAGCACCACCAGCCAGATGTCCTGCCGCCGCTCCAGAAGATAAGTGGCCTCGATCGTGACGATCAGGTAGACGGGCCAGAACCAGCTGGTGGCACCGCCGCTGAAAAGGATCAGGATGGAGACGAAGAGGATATCGAGAAAGATCTGAACGTGGTTGATGAACGCGATGCGACCGATGGCGTGATAAAACCGCTCGTACACCATGTTGTAGGAAACGACCGCTACGAGGGAAACGATGAGAATTCCCGTCTGAAGCCGGGAAAGAAAGAAGCCGTACCTGCTGAAGGAGAAAAAACCGCCGGCACAGATGCCGTACAGGGCAATCAGCAGCAGAAGAACCCACCTTGTCCTGACCACGAGATAGTTGCGCGCTTCTGCCTCGGCACACCGCTCCAGTTCGCGGCTCTCATCTTCGTCGATGGTCAGGGTAAACCGTCTCGTCAGGGCATCAAACCACGTGCCACGTCCCCCACGCTCCTGTCTCATGAGAACTCCCGATCAATCGTGCAACCGTCATTACCCGACCAGACTGATCTCGGGCTCTGCAGGCAGCAGTTGCAGCTCCCGTGCATAGCGGAAAAACATGGCGACCCCTTCCAGGTGGCGGGGCGTCAGATCGTAGGAAATGGTCCGCCAGTAATCGACAAGGCCCTCCACTCCCATCCATTGCCGCTCTGCACTCTTGGCGGCAATCGCGGCGTAGGAGTCATAGGCAAGCTTCTTTGCCTCCAGGAGTTGGGCGACGAGTGCGAGCACCTCTGCCCGCTTCCGCTCCACAGCCTCGCGGGTCACCATCCAGAGGGCAAACACGAAGGGGAGTCCGGTAAAGGCATACCACAACTCCCCCAGGTCGTACACGAAAAGATCGCGATTCCGCTGACTCTCGCGCAAGGCGGCATCGCCGATCAGAAGGAGAGCGCTGAAGGACCGCAGGGCCTCTTCTGCCGGCAGGAGGGAA
>DASVZE010000338.1:0-2426 GCA_036391775.1 Chloroflexota bacterium
TCGTTGCCCATCGTCAAGCGGAGGATCATCCGCATTGGGCAAAATTAAGGACCTTATAATTTACAAAAACAGTGGAGGAATAGGCATGACGTTGAATGTTTCTCGAAGATCCCTGCTCGCTCTCGGTGCCGGTTTGGGCGCATCAACCATGCTCGGCGACAGTGCCCTGGCGCGAGCACCCAAGCAAGGAACGCAACCAGCCTATTTCTATCGCTTCGGTCTTGGCGACGCCGAAGTCACGGTCGTCTCCGACGGTCCTTTGCCGCTCGGCCCTCCCAAGGGTACCTTCATCGGCGTGCCGGATGAAGAAGTGAAGAAGATGCTGTCGGATAATTTCCTGTCCCCCGACAATGTCGTGCTTGAGCAGAATTCGCCGATCGTGAACATAGGCGACAAGCTCATTTTGTTCGACACCGGCATGGGCACGGCGAAAAACTTCGGCCCGACCACGGGACGTCAGCAGAAGAGCATGAAGGAAGCCGGCATCAAGCCGGAGGACATCGACGCGGTGGTGTTCTCGCACGCCCATATCGACCACATCGGCGGCGTGGTGGACGAGAGCGGGAAGGTGCTGTTCCCCAACGCGCAGTACTATATCGCTCAGAGCGATCTCGATTTCTGGACTGATGAAGGCAAGGCCGGTGGTCCGTTGAAGGACTTCATCGTGCACGCTCGCAAGAACCTGATGCCGGTGCGCGATCGACTGGTGTTCTTCAAGGACGGTCAGGAATTCCTGCCGGGCGTGCAGGCCATGGCGGCTCCAGGCCATACCGTGGGCCACACCATCTTCATGATCACATCAAACGGGAAATCCCTGGCCTTCCTTGGTGATCTCACCCACCATCCGATATTGCTATTGGAAAAGCCGCGGATGCAGTTCTCCTACGACACCGACCCGAAGCAGGCCGCCGAAACCCGGGTCAGATTGCTGGACACGATCGCAGCCAACAAGATCCCTGTCATGGCGTACCATTATGCATGGCCGGGTATCGGCCACATCGCCAAGACCGCGGAGGGGTTCCACTATTACCCCGAGGCGATGAACCTGAGCCGCTGAACGATGCGACCCCCGGGGTAGCCTTCTGGGTCAATCCCCCCTTTGGCCACCCCGGCGCTCCCTTCGCCGACTTGATGGTCCGGCTCTTTTTCAAGCAACTAAAGCCCCGGCATTGTCCGGGGCTTTTTGTGCAACGAAATCGAAAGAGCGAATGTGCGGCTTATTCGATCACCTCATCCGCACGTCCGAGCATGGAGAGGGGGACGCTCACTCCGAGCGCCTTGGCCGTATTTAGGTTGAGGAAAAGCTCAACCTTGGTGGCCTGTTGAATGGGCAAATCACCGGGTTTATCCCCTTTGAGGATTTGACCGGTATAAACACCGGCTACGCGATACGCGTCGACGATACTGCCCGAGTAGCTAACCAGGCCGCCAGCAGCGGCGAATTCGCGGTATTGGTACATCGAAGGTATTGCGTGACTTAACGCCAAATTGGCGAGCCGCACACTTTGCGAATTGAAGAAAGTGTCCGTGCCGATCACGAGCGCGTCGGCGTGCAAATCTGTCATGGTCGCAAACGCCGTCTCCAGCTCAGGGACCGTGCTTGCGTGCAGAAGATGGATTGGGAGAGAAAGCTTGCGGGCGGCGGCCTGGAGGTCACGGGAAATAGAAGCAAAGCTGGGCCCGGTCGGGTTGAGCAACACCCCTATTAGTTTGGCCGATGGGACCAACTCGTGTAGCAACTCCAGTCTTTTTTGCCCCAGTTGAACCGCCAAGGTAGTCGCACCTGTCAGATTTCCTCCCGGCCGGCTGAGATTCGTGACAAGTCCCTGCTCCACCGGATCACTGCCGGTCACAAACACAATGGGGATTGTAGTCGTCGCCGCTTTTGCCGGGAGTCCGGTCGGCGTCCCCGTCGCTGCAATCACGCTGACTTTTTGACGTACCAGATCGGCTGCTAATGCTGGAAGGCGATCATATTGGCCATCCGCCGATCGATATTCGATCCGTACGTTGCGTCCTTCGACATGCCCCGTTTCGGCCAATCCTTTTCGGAAAGCCTCCACAAGGTAAGCAGACAACTCGTATGACGCGCCGTTGAGAAAGCCGATTACCGGCATCGGTCGCTGTGCACGCGCGATGATGGGCCGCCCCGCTACAGCCGCGCCGCCAAGCCCCACGATGAATACGCGTCGTTCCATATGTCCCCCAAGGAACATTGCAACTTTTGGACCGAAAAGCATAGCTGTTTGCCGTCGGCCAGCGGACGAAAGCCGGTCGCAATTCGCCCAGCTAAGGTGATGGAGCCTCATGTCCATTGTGGATCCGGGAACGGACATCGGCGACCACCAAGGTTTTTTGCTGGGCCTCGAAATACCCGCAGGGTTGGTCGTACAAGCTAACAGAGTGATCGAGTAAATAGGCCGTCA
>DASVZE010000339.1:0-6641 GCA_036391775.1 Chloroflexota bacterium
AGGCGCCGGCTCTGAGCGATCTATTGACCGCCGGCTTGCCGGCCGAGACCAAACGGGTGCTAGGCATGGCGACAATTGCCGCTTGACGATGTGGCTGGCCCTGCCGCGCCATGGCATGAACCAGATGCTTCGATACCAGTCCGAGAGACGGTCGACGTGCGGGCCGGTCGCGCCGGTGCATCGTCTTGCTGGGGACCGCGGGTAATCTCCGCGGAACGAAAGTGTGGCGAAACGACCGCGGCGCGGCCTGACGTGAAGCCGAGCGTATCGCCGCGCGGGCGCCATCGGATAGACCGGTGCCCCCGTGAAGGATGGTTGGAGCAGTTCGCAGAGCCAGGCGGTTCACCTGCCGTTGATGGGCACGGACCGGCGCCGTCGCAGAAGTATTGCCCGTTACCCGATGCGGAAAAACATGTGGAGTGGAGATGACGGCGCCGCCAAGGACGGCTGCTGTGACCGCAACCTTGGTCACCGTCGTTTCGCCGGTAAGGCGTGGCCCAAACTCTTGCAGTCCGGCCAACAGCGCAACCCCGGAGGTACGTTTGGCATACTCTTCGCGAAGCCGCCGGCGTGCCCTGAAGAGCAATGTTTCGACAGCGGACTTGCTCAAGTTGAGCCGGTCGGCAATATCGGCATAGCTCAGACCCTCGACCTCGCGGAGGACAAGCACGTCTCGATGACTCTGTGCCAGCCTCTGCAGCGCTTCAGACACCGTGACGTGTTCCTCGCCGATCTCCACGCCGGCATGCGGACCGTCCACATGCAGCGGCAGCGGCGTATGCTCCTCATCGGGCAACTGGCAAACGCGTCTGCGAAAACGGAACGAGTCGACCGAGAGGTTGCGCGCTATGCGAAAGAGCCAGCCACGGAAGGCCGAGCCGGACTGCAACGTCGTAACGTTGTCGATAGCGCGGACCAGACTCTCCTGGTAGATGTCTTCGGCATCCTCTTTATTCGCCGTCAGGCGGCAGCAGAGTCGAGATAGGTCTTCGGAATGTCGGCGCAGCAAAACGTCCAGTGCATGGTCGTTGCCCGCTTTGAATCGCAGGACAAGGTCTGCGTCAGCCAGGTCATCGAGATAGCCTGATTCAATCGCCATGTAATTAGCCTGGAAAAGGGCGCCACGCGCAGACATGTGCGTCCCAGGGCCCTGTGCAAGAGAGGAACGTCCTACTATCCTAGCAGCTTAGTAAGCGCTTGCCAACGTGGATTTGACGTTCGTCTGCCGGACGTGAGCTCGTCTCGTATTCTTGACATCCTTGCGGGTTGATGCCCCGAAGCCTCGAGCTAGCCGCCCAGCAGGCGCCGCTTCTCGGCTTCGAATACGGCTTCGCCGATCTCGCCCTCTTTGAAGCGCCGCTCCAGAGTCAGCAGGGCAACGTCCAGCTGGGAGTCGCCTCCCAGGGCTCCACGCCGGTTGTCGAGATCGACACGCCGCTCGATGAGCTCCGTGCCCCGTCGCTCGGCCTCTGCATGCCGGGCGGCACGGGCCTGCACATCCTCTCTTCTTGACACCAAGCCTGGAAGATCCCCGTCGTCTCTTGCTGTTCGCCGGTTCACCACGAACACCACGACGGAAACCACAAGCACAACGAACACGGCCACTAGAATGACGGTCAGCATCTCGACTCCCTTCCTTGGCGTCGCGGACACGCTCAATCATAGGGCCGTGGTCTTGTTAGGATGTCGCGAAAGGAGACGGCATGTCCCCTCGTACAGCCCTGGTCGTTGTAGCGCATCCGGACGATGCGGAGCTTAGCTGTGGCGGGACTGTGGTGCGCTGGGTCGAGCAGGGTTGGAGCGCCTATCTGGTAGTCGCCACGGACGGAGCACGCGGTGGCAAGGAGATAGGTTCGGACTTCGCGATCGTCATGAAGGAGCGGCAGGCGGAGCAGCGTCAAGCCGCAGACGTGTTGGGATTCAAAGACGTCATTCACCTACGTTTCCCTGACGGTGAGCTGGAGGAGAACGCGGACTTGCGTGGCGCTCTGGTGGAACAGATCCGCCGACTACAGCCCGAGAGAGTTATCACGCTCGATCCGCTGACCGTCATTCTTCAGAACTCATACGTCAACCACCGGGACCATCGCATATTGGGAATGGCTCTGCTGGACGCCATGTATCCCGAGGCGAGCAACGCCGGCTATTTCCCGGAGCAGATCGAGCAAGGTCTGCAACCTCACAAGGTGACTGAGACGTGGCTTGCGAACACCGAAGCTCCCAACTGGTGGGTGGATGTCTCGTCCACCCTTGAGCGACGGTTTGAGGCGCTGCGCCGCCATGCTAGCCAGATTCGGCTCTGGCCGGATAATGGCGAAGCGGTGATCCGCGAGCAGCGTCGAACGGCGGAGCTCGCCGGCTTACGCTACGGAGTCAGGTACGCGGAGGAATACCGCCGCGTTATCGTCAATCCTCTGAGCTGAGGTCCAGGACAGCTATGCGGAAAGTGGCACAAACGCGGAGGATCGCCGCAGCCCGACTGTTATGTCGATCTCCCGGCCGGCCGGAACGGTGATACGGACACGTGTGCCTGTTTCGCCCGGAATATGTTCGCGTCGCCACTCCGGAGTAATTGACTGTCCGTCGACCGAAACATCGAGCGCCTGGACAGCCCGACTTCGGGACACAAGCAAACCAACGTCGAGTGTGACGTCTACCGGCGCCTGCCAGGGAAAGGTAATTTGCACATGTCGATCGTTTTGACGCTCAGTGTAGTGCACGTCAAAAGGAATAGACCCGTACCACTTCCGGATTTCTAGTTTTGGCCATACAGCCGGGAGCTGCGGCTCGATTGTAATATGCCGGTCCGGAACGTCGATCGACACGCCGGCAAAGGCATGCAGGGCCTGCAAGAGGCCCGCCATACTCCAGGATTGGAATTCCGGTCCGCGCGCTCCGGACAAATCGTGCAGTTCGCTGATGCCACCAATGCCGCCGCGCTCAAGTGTGCCGCGGAGCTGCTTGCTCAGATACCGGCGAAATGCGACATTCGGCTCTCCGTACTTCAGCTCCGCCATAACGAAAAACTGCGACAGCCAGTTCCACTCCACACCCCGGTGGTAGTTGAATTTGCCCACGCTTTTCATCCGGCGACCGCGTACCTGACGGCGGTCGCTCAAGAATTCTGCCGGAAAAACGCGGGACCAATCGTTTGGAGAAAGGGTAACGATGCCGTGCCGTCCGGCAAGCTGACGCCTTCCCACATCGCGCATGCGACGTTCAATCTCCTCTCCGAGATCAAGGCCCAGACCGAAGCAGAAATACGGATTGGGAGTAATGAAGTCGCGAACCAGTCCACTATCGTCCAGACTGTCGGCCGGTACGCCGCGCACGTTGAAACGCTGGAGTCCGTGCCATGCCAGGAGCTCGGACCACTCCATACGCTTGCCAAGTTCGGCATCAACTCCGGCGAGTACCGGCCGAAATCTCCGTAAGCAGGCCAGCCACAGCATCTGAATCTCGATCGGAAACCCGTCGCGCGGAGTATGTGGCGTGTCCATCCACGTTTCCCAGAGGTATTCCGGTGTGTGCGTGCGGCCCGAGGGCAGCATACCCTCCACCGTCCGCTCTATGCTGCGCTCGAAGAACAGCCGAACCATAGGAAGCTTCTCGTGAAGCAATGATTCGTCGCCTGTCAGACGCCAGTACTGGTGGAGCTGAAGTAATGCCCACAACGTTCCGTCACTGGAATGGTACGGCGGTTCCTCCCCGGCCCGAATTCGCTGCGGCAGTCGCCCAGTCACTGGGTCTTGCAGCTGCCAGGAGTCGCGGATCACGTCGCGGGCAAGGTCGTACAGACCGAGAGACAACAGGACTCCCACGGCGATGTTCTCATCACGCTTCCAGGAATCATGGAAATACTGATTGCCGGCCAGGATCATCGTAGCGGGCCGGTCCAGCGCCGTATCTGCTGCCGTGGCATTTCTCGCCACGAGCGCGTCCGTGAAGCGGGTGAAGACCTGGCGGTAGGCCGTATCGGAGGACGCCAGACCTGTCTCGAAGTGAGCGTGCTCCAGAGCACCACGAGCAGCCTCAACCTTCTGCACCTGGTAGCCGACCAGGTTGTCGCGCAGCGCTCGCATCTGATCGAGCGCCTCCTCGGCGCTGCGGCCAAAGCCATAGACCACGGTGCCGTGGCCACTCAGCGTCAAGCGGACCGGAGCGAAGACTCTATGCCGGCTCTCCTTCCACAACGGCGCATGGTCGTCGAGACTGTATCCTGTCGACTCCGTTCCCGCCACGAACCGCTGCCGATACATGTCCTTTCGAAAGAGCTTGGAGCGCCGTCTCAACCGAAGCGGGAGGGATTCACTGCTCGCTTCGTCGCCAACGACCTCAATGGCAGCGTACAGCCGCGACGCGGAATCCGCGTGGCTTGTAAGATAAGATTCCGATGCGTCGTCATAGTTCGCTTCAGGGAGCAGGTTCGAGACGATAGCCCCCCGATCGGAAAATTCGACCTCGTAATCATCAAGAGACGGGTTAAAGGCGAGGGCAAATCGCAGATCAAGCTCCGGCTCGATGGAGAACGTGGCATCGCCCGAGAAGGTGCAGGAAAAACCCGGCACCCCGTCCGGCACAAAATATTCCTCGGTGCACACCCGGCCATCAATGGCATACTCGCGGCGGGCCATGGTGAGGCCCATAGTAAACCCTGTTTGCACCGTGCCGTTCAAGACGTGGTTTCGCTCCACCCGGGCATGCGCATATTGGGCCTCAAAGACCTTTTGCCCGTAGAGGAACGCTCCGAACCACTTATGCGGATGCAGCTGCGCATCGCCGATACCGGCGGCAGCCGGCAGGCACAGCGAGAAGGCGCGCTTATTTCCCAGCAGGAAACTGCGACCTCGAAGACGATTGTGTTCTAGCTGAACAGTTGCGGGAGAAAGTGTGTCCATAAGTCAATACCCGGGCAATTTCCGGACAAAAGGCAACGGTGCACGCATGCGATAGCATCTTTGCTGTCCAACCACCGAATCCACCTGCGACTATGTGACCGCGTCGCCCGACGCCAGGCTCGCGTCATGTCCCGAGAGGTGGGGAGGTGGGTGGGCGCAGCACGCAGCGTAAGTATACGCCTTCACTCTAGAAATGCAATACGTAATTTGGATTGAGAATGGTACCTGTTAGACCCATGCATGCCGCAGTTTTCGTGCCACAAGCGCAGGCATGATCCGCCGCACAATTCGACGGCGCAAGCTTGCCCAAGAAACCACGTTTTTGGGGGCTTTACGAGGCGCCAATTCCGTTCTATTCTTTATCCAGAATCCATAGAGGGAGCCGCTCGGGTGTACCGATTCGCTGCAATTCTCTTGTCGATCGTGCTCCTGCTTCTGAGCATCGTGCCTGCACAGGCTAACCGGGGTCCGGGTGCCCGCAGCATCAACTGGAATCAGCAGGACACAGCCACATACGTGGTCTCCACGTTGAACCTTCTCCATACCACGACGGGGCAATCGATTCCCTCCATGTTGAAATCAAAGCTCAAGATTTCACGCTTCAGCGTCTATGAGGACACGAAGTCTGAAGATCTGTACTCGATCGTCTTACTGCGAGCGAACGGTAACCACGTCGGAGCGCTCGTATACGTCATGGGGTGGTCAAAGCCTCAAAGCGCCAGCCCCGTCACCGATCGACTAGGGATACCGCGGGCTCCCTCAGGCATTCTGGCATCGCTTCATAGCGATCCCTTGCGGATCATCGGTACTTTCAACTCCACCGTGCCGAGCTAAAGTCAGCTACGCCAGCCACGCGTACCGGTCAACCCTAAAGTCGTTTCCGCAGCGTGAATATGTCACGCGCGCGTACTCGATGCCGGGCGGCCGTTCCACCCGGAAAAAGCAAGTGGGTGTCGCCGGAACAATCGATTGTTGCTGTCGGTCAAGCCCGGGTCGGACCGCTGTGATTGCATCGATCTCGTCCTTGCCGGCTTACGGTCATAGCTTATGCCATCCGAAGCGAGACAGGTGGCAGTTAACATCGACTGGAAGCATGTGTCGTTCTGGCGGAGGCATCACCTGACACAAGCGGAACGTCCCTCCGAGCAGCACACCGGAGAAGACGGAGAGACTACCAGGCTCGATCGAAGCGACCAGACCGCGATCTATTCGGGGTTGTTACAGGCACTTCCTGCCTTGCAGTATCGAGATTTCAGACTCTTTTGGTTTGGCCAGATGATTTCTCTGGCCGGCACCTGGATTCAGACGGTGGCCCAGCAGTGGCTCGTTCTCAAGCTCACGGGATCCGCTTTCAAGCTTGGTCTCGTCACCACCGTTCAATTTTCTCCACTCCTTTTACTTGCCCTTGTCGGCGGATCGATCGCCGACAGGTTGCCGAAGCGAAACCTGCTGCTGGCGACCCAGGTCATCTCCGCGGTCCTGGCGGTGCTGCTTGGAGTACTGGTGCAGTCCGGTGCCGTTCAGTACTGGCACGTCCTTGTGCTTGCCGCGGCGCTGGGCACGGTAAACGCCTTCTACACGCCGGCTCGGCAGGCGTTCGTCCCGGAGCTAGTCGATAAAAAGGTTTTGATCAGCGCGGTGGCGCTAAACTCCGCCATATTCAACGGGGCCCGGGTGATCGGACCTGCCATCGGGGGTGTGCTGGTCGCGGCGCTGGGCCTGTCGCTGAACTTCTACATCAAT
>DASVZE010000340.1:0-6136 GCA_036391775.1 Chloroflexota bacterium
TGCACCGTGTAGTAGCCGGCCGTGCCCATCTCTCCCGTGTGGCTCAGCGGCTGCATATAGGACCCGGGATCCTGGCCGGCGGGAACGCCGCCCGTCAGGGGCATGATGGGAACATCACCGTAGGCGCCGCAGCCCGGACCGCTGATATGCGTCAGGCTGAATCCACGGAACATCGTGTCGTTGTACTCGTATCCGCCACCGTCATTGCGGTCGGGAGAGCTGTCCGGGCTCCACTGGATCATGCCGAAAGGCACATCGGGACCGGGGAAGACGTTGCCACCGCCGGTCGTTCCAACCAGGGTATTCACCAGCGACGCCGGATCACTCACCAGGAGTGGACTTGCAGCTCCGGCTCTCATGGGCGACCCTGTGACAGCCAGCGCTGAAAGTGCCAGCGCCAGCGCCGATGCAAGCACCACTACCCGACTTCGTCCCGCCATTTGTGACTCCTTCCCTTAACGGCGGCGCAGGCTCGACGGCAACGCTGCCACCACTGGCCGCCCACCATTCCCATGGCCAGATGTCCCTGGATCTCTCCCAAAACAGCTCGCACCAGCAGTGATGCCAGTGGAGGGAAGGAGAGGCTACGGGACGTGACGATGAATCGACGTCTCCGGGCTCAACTCTCCTGATAATTGGATACTTCCAGCATATTGCGGCGGTGCTTCGCTGCCAAATCCAACTGTCAAGAAGAGAATGCTTTACTCGTCGCCTTCACCGGCCTCTTCTTCTACGCGGCGCCAGATCTCCACCGCCATGGGATCGCGCATTTCTTCCAGGAGGTGAGCTACAAGTCCGATGGAGCGCGCCATCAGCCCAATCCCCCGGCAGATCTGCCAGGGAATCTCCATCTCGGACGCCAGTGCGCCGATCGCGCCCGTGACGTTTATGGGGAGCGCGCGCCCTGTTTGCCGTTCCGCTTCGACTCCAATGTGCTGCATAAGGCGGATGTACGGCCCGGCAAGTCCCTGCTCGTCCGCCAAGGTGAATAAACGTGTCGCGCGAGGATCGACCGGTTTGTGGATAGGGTGGCCGATCCCCGGCAGTAGCTCTTTGCGCTCGCGGTGCTCCCGCACGATGCTCTCCGCCAGCGCCTGCAGATCGGCCGTGCCTTCCGCCTCCGGTCGTGCTTCCTGCAGCATGCGCGCTGCTCCCTCCATGGTGCCGACAAACACGGTTCCCAATCCCAGCAAGCCGGCGGCGACCGCTCCCTGAAGAGACTCGGGTGCTCCCAGGTAGGTGAGCCGCGCGGCGATTGTGTTGGGCGTAATGCCGTGCTCCACCAGGGATACCAGCATGGCATTGAACAGGACAGACTCCGCCTCGCTCGGCAAACGGCCCATCAGCTCCAGAAACGCCATATCGCCCAGGTTGACCCTGCCCATCAACCCCTCGACCAGATCGAATCCGCGCACCGTGATGCTGACCGGCGTGCTTGTACTCATCCGGGACCGCAGGCGAGCTGATGGCCGGGTGCCGTCACTCCCCATCTGACGCTCGCTCATCTTTTCGCCGAAAGCCGTTCGCGCGCCATTTCGCGCAGTCGGTGCTTTTCGGTGCGTTGGGTCTCGGTTTTGGGTAGCGACTCCACCAACCAGAGGTGTCGCGGAGTCTTGAAGTCGGCCAGCCGGCCCGCACACCAGGCGACAAGCTCCGCGGAACCTGGATTCGTGCCGGAACGTGGAACCACGAAGGCGGCAACCTCTTCTTCGGTCAGCTCTGACGGAACGCCAATCACCGCGGCTTCCTCGACTCCAGGATGCTCGCTCAGTACCTGCTCCACCTCGGCCGGTGAGACATTCTCCCCTCTAACGCGGACGATGTCCTTCTTCCGGTCGACATAGTAGTAGAAACCGTCGCTGTCCCGGCGCACCAGGTCGCCGGTATAGAGCCAGCCGTCGCGCAGGGTCTCCGCCGTCTGCTCCGGGTGTCGAAAGTAGCCCTTCATCATCACCGGATTGCGAAAAACGAGCTCTCCCACGTCGCCGTCGGGAACCTCACGCCCCTTTTCGTCCACCACACGCGCCTCATTGACGAGACGGGGATCAGGGTGCTGTCGTGGTTTTCCCAGCGAGCCCGGCCGGCGCTCTCCGTGCACCGACTCGATCAGTCCGTAGGTGGTCTCGCTCATGCCGATACCCGATATCAGGGTCAGTCCGAAACGCCGCTCGATCTCCTCGCGTGGCGGATCCGCGGGTATGGGGCCACCGTATGCAAGGCGCACCGCGTGCTGTCGCTCCTCCGGGCTCTCATCGCGCTTCAGGAGGATCGCCAGCATGGAACCAACGAAGTTGAAGACGTTCACCCCGTACTGACTCATATCGGCCCAGAAGCGTGAGGCGCTGAAGCGCTGCACCAGAACGATGGTAGCGCGCGCCGCGATCGCCCCCATGGTGGTGTACGCCTGAGAATTGATATGGAACAGCGGCAGGCAAAGGTAAATTCGCTCTCCTGGTTGAAGCTCGACCCAACGCGCATAGCCCTCGCCGGTGAGCACAAAATTCCCGTGGGTCTGCATGACTGCCTTGGGCCGGCCGGTGGTTCCCGACGTGCTGATGAAGCTGATGGGATCATCAGAAAATAGCTCTACCTTCGGCACGTGGGGTTCAGACTTTTCGACAAGTGCGGCAAAGTTGGTGAAGTGGGGAGCATCGCCGAGGGTTAGTCCCCTCACCCCCCAGTTCCCTCTCTCACCTTGGGAGTGGGGGAGTCTTGTGCTCGGATTGAGCCCCCCCTCTCTCGGAGAGGGGTCGGAGGTGAGGGAACCAGAAACCACATCCCAAAACTGCTCACCCACCAGAACGAAGCGCGGTTCTGTCAGAGACAGGAAGTACTCTACCTCAGCCAACTGCCAGCGGGTGTTGATCGCGACCAGGATGCCGCCGATCTTGGCCAGCCCAAACCAGGCCTCAAGAAACTCCGGACGGTTCTCCAGCACGAACGCCACGCGGTCGCCTTTGCGGACGCCCAGCTCGTGCCAGGCAGCGGCTGCGTGGTCAACCCGGCGATTGAACTCGCGGTAGCTGATCTGCTTCTCGCCATGGATGATGAAGGGCTGATCCGGTACAGCGCGCGCCGCTTCCTCCAGGAAATCGCGGAGATTCAACCTCTCCAGATCGCGCAGCGCCGGCGTCCGCGGCGCGGCGTCCCGGTCAGGTGCGCGCAAGCTCGCCCGTCACTTCCTTTAAATGCTCTTCGGTTATGTTGCCGTCGCCGCGTTGCACGCGCAGCCTATGGGCAGCGGCCAGGACATCGCTGGTGGTTTGTCCTTCGGGCGGCGTGAACTTGTAGCACGCCAGCTCGATCAACGAGCCGTTCGGATCGCGGAAGTACAGAGAGTCCATGAAGCCCCGGTCCACCCGGCCGGTGTTGGGATAGCCGGCTTTTTCCAGTCCCTGTACCGCGCGCTGGAGCGCCTCGGAGGTCACGTTGTACGCAATGTGATGGACAGTTCCCACCGTTTCCGGCGTGGGAGTTGCATCTGTCTTGCGATCGTCGCGCACAAAGAACGTGATCAGCCGGCCGTCTCCCGCGTCGAAGTACAAATGGGTCTCCTCCGGTACGTCGAGGTTGGGTTGCTCCAGTACCAGTGGCATGCCGAGAACGCCTTGGTAGAAATCGATCGTGTCCTGGCGATTGGATCCTACCAGCGTGATGTGGTGGACGCCGGACACTGGAAACTGATCAGACATGAGATTCTCCTCACATGCTGGTGTTGGGCCAAACCGTTTGGCACGGCCCGCGCCGTCGGTAGCTCAGTCTCTCATATGGCGAAAAAGACTCCCGGCAAGCGACCCGCCAGTTCCACATCGCCGTATGCTGTTCCGGCGCGAATGCGGTCGTATGTGGTAAGGACGAATGAGGCGGGATCGAACTCGAACACCGTGGGCAGGCCTTCAACCGCACTCGGCTCGAACTGAAAGGATCCGTTGCTCACTGTGACCTTCCAGGTGCCAGCGTTGCATCCCGAAACCCTCAAGCCCACAGGCTGTGGAAGATCCGGAGCGCGCTTGTCATCGTCAGTGCCCTGCATCAAGATGAACATAAATGGCACCAGAAAATCCGCCACGTCCGCGGAGAGACCGTGCGAGCGGTGGAGCGCCTCCTCGATATCCCAGCCATGGACGCCGTAATCCGTCAGCTGGAAGGCGGGATAGCAGAATGGCGGCACCGGTCCTATGTACGGGTGGCACACCATGAATCCTACCCATTCACTCTCATCCAGCCCTTCCAGGATGCTCATCAGCCGGCTGAAGTCGCTTTGCCGGCGCTGCAGCCGCTCTTCTCGTGGAACGGAGCGGAACACCTGCCAATGGAGCATACCGTGATGACCAGGTAAAGCTTCACCGCAGGGTCCGCAGCTCTGTCACTGCCAGCCTGACGTCGGAAGACAAAGACAGAGCTAGGTTCCTACACAACATCCACGTGCGAATACCCCTGACGCCCCGCACGCTACAAAGAGAGGACATGTCTGTATGAATCAAATAGACAGACCGCTGCTCACCACAGTGGTGGGCAGCTATCCGCAGCCTGATTGGCTGATAGACCGCGAGATGCTGGGATCCCGGCTCCCGCCCCGCGTGCGTGCACGCGAGATCTGGCGGGTGGCTGAGCCATACCTGGAGCAGGCTCAGGACGACGTAACGAGACTGGCCATCGACGATATGGAACGAGCCGGCATCGACGTCGTATCGGATGGCGAGATGCGCCGCGAAAGCTATTCCAATCGGTTTGCCACGGCTCTGGACGGCATCGATCTGGATCACCCCGGCACAGCACTCGACCGCACCGGTCACCCCAATCCGGTGCCCCGCATCGTCGGCCCCATCACGCACTCCCGGCCCGTTATGGTCCGTGACGTCGAGGTCGCCAAAGTACACGCCACCCATCCCCTCAAGATCACGGTGCCCGGTCCGTTCACCATGACGCAGCAAGCACAGAACGACTTCTACCCCGACCGAGAGAGCGTTGCCATGGACTTCGCCCGCGCCGTCAACGCCGAGCTGCGCGCGCTCAAGGAGGCAGGCGCCGACGTGGTGCAGATCGACGAGCCGTACTTACAGGCGCGGCCGGAGGAGGCTCGCGCATACGCGTTGGCCGCCATCAATCTGGCGCTGGACGGCATACCGGGTGCCACGGTGTTGCACACCTGCTTCGGATACGCCCATATCGTGCACAACCGGCCGCATGGCTATCCCTTTCTGGCCGAGCTGGCCGAATGTGCCGCCACACACATCGCGATCGAGTCGGCTCAGCAGAACGTCGATCCCGGTGTTCTCGCATCGTTGCCCAACAAGACCATTGTGCTGGGCGTCATCAACCTGGCTGACGATAGCCCGGTGGAGACGCCCGACCAGGTAGCAGAGCGGGTGAGACGCGCTCTGGAGATCGTCCCTCCAGAGCGGCTGTCGCTCGCTCCGGACTGCGGCATGAAGTACCTGCCCCGCCAGGTTGCGTTCAGGAAGCTACAGGCGATGGTGCAGGGCGTGTCGCTCGTTCGGAAGGAGCTGGGACTGTAATCCCTGGGTGATACGAGTTGTCTTTGTTGCACGCGAACTAGCGATTGATGACTCCTGCCAGCTGGCCACCGTCAATGGGTATGACTGCTCCGGTGATGTAGGAGGCAGCAGGGGAGCAGAGCCAGATCACCGTGGCGGCGACTTCGTCCGCCTGTCCCATGCGCTTCATGGGCACGGCTTGTCCGATATGTTGCCGGGTCTCCTCGTCCAGTGTGGCGCTTTTTCCCGAGAGGATCGGGCCGGGAGCGACAGCGTTGATTCGAATATTGTCGGCCGCGTAATCGAGAGCCGCAGCACGTGTCAGCCCGATGACTGCATGTTTGGCCGCGACATAACCGGCGATGCCCTGTACCCCGCGGGTCCCCGCGGTGGATGCCATGGTCACAATAGAGCCGCCGCCGTTCTCCAGCATGGCCGCTATCTCATGCTTCATGGTGAGAAAGGTGCCGCGCAGGTTCGCGTCCACGATGCGATCGAATTCGCCGGCGGGCAGATCGGCCAGCGGGGTCGGGCGGTGTGTCGCACCGGCGTTATTGAACGCCAGATCGAGGCGGCCGTAAGCGCTGAGTGTCCGCTCGATCAACTGTTGCACCGAGCGCTCGTCTGTGACGTCGCAG
>DASVZE010000341.1:0-3248 GCA_036391775.1 Chloroflexota bacterium
GGCTCGCCCCGGCGGATCCGGGGGTGATGGGATAACCCTCGGGTGGATTGGGCACAGTCCTCTGGCCCAGTTGAACTACTTCCGGGGACATGTCGGCACGCGGGCGGGGCGGGTTTCAAACCCGCGCTACACCGACCGGGGCGTTGGGAAACGGGTGGCGAGCGCGCGATACATCAGACGGTGGAGGATGTCCGACGCAAAGTGTTGTCGACGTACACCAACGACAGGTGGACGATGACCCGATGACGCGATGACGTTCACCTCTTGACGCTCTGCCTCTACGGGTGTACGGTGAGCAGGCGGTTCGCACTGGACCGATGGACGGTTATGGAGGCCACTATGGACCAAGCATTGCAGACAGAAACCGGACTTGACGAGGCTATTGAAGCGTTAAAGACACGCTTCCGTGGACAGCTGCTGCGCCAGGGAGACGACGGCTACGATGCTGCGCGCGTCCTCTGGAACGGGATGATCGATCGCAAGCCCGCGGTGATCGCACGATGTAGCGGAGCGGCGGACGTAGTCGCCGCGGTGGGATTTGCCCGCGAGCAGAATCTGTCGCTGGCGGTCAAAGGCGGCGGCCACAGCGTCAGCGGCGCCTCCATCTGCGATGGCGGCATCATGATCGATCTCACACCCATGAAGAGCATTCGGGTGGATCCGGACGCGCGCACGGCGCGCGCGGAGGCGGGCGTGAACTGGGGTGAGTTCGACGCCGAAACACAGGCATTCGGACTGGCCATGACCGGCGGACAGATCTCTCACACAGGTATCGCGGGTCTCACCCTGGGCGGTGGAGTCGGCTGGTTGGCCCGGAAATACGGCATGGTCGTGGATAATCTGCTTTCGGTGGATATCGTGACCGCCGACGGCCGTTTGCTTCACGCCAGCGACACCGAAAACCCCGACCTTTTCTGGGCCGTCCGCGGTGGCGGCGGAAACTTTGGGATCGTGACGTCGTTCGAGTACCGACTCCATCCTGTTGGTCCGCTGGTCGTTGGCGGACTTGCCGGCTTTCCAATCGAGCGTGGGCGCGAGATCCTGGAATTCGTGCGCGACTTCATGAGCACCGCGCCCGATGAACTGGCAATTACCACCGCTTTCGTATCGGCGCCACCGGCACCGTTCGTCCCCCCGGAGATGCAGCTGAAGCCGATAATCGGGCTGGCGGTCTGCTATTGCGGCTCGATTGAAGACGGTATGCGAGTGTTGGCATCTGTTAAGGCCCTGGGACCAGCCTTCGACGTCATCGGCCCCATGCCGTACACCGCGGTGCAGAGCATGCTGGACGAGTCATCGCCCTATGGGACGATGCGCTACTACATGAAATCGGGCTTTCTGAACGAGATATCGGACGGTGCCATCGACGCCATGCTCTCTCACGCAAGCAACCCGTCCTCACCGTTCTCGACGACCGTGCTGGTCTCCCTGGGCGGCCAAATGTCACGGGTTGACAACAAGGCAACGGCGTTCGGGCACCGCGAAGTCCGCTATGACTTCACCATGTTCCCCGGCTGGATCAATCCGGCGGAGGACGAGACGCACATTGCCTGGGTGCGAGAGTACTTCGAGGCGATGCAGCCGCACCTCCATGGGGTCTACGTGAATGCATTGATGGACGAGGACAGCCGCCTTGGTGAGGCATATCCCCCGGAAACCTACGCCCGCCTGGTCGAGATCAAGAATCGGTATGACCCGACCAACCTGTTCCGGCTGAACCAGAACATCAGGCCGACTGTATAGACAACGTAGAAATGCACAGAGACGGAGGCTCCGTCTCTGTGCGTCCGATCAGCTATGCATTTGGTGGGAGTCTCAGGCTCCGATCAGCAAGAGCTTCCGCCGCTTCTTCTTCCGGCGGCTGGTTGCCGACTGTACCAACGCCTCGGTTTCCTCCCAGGTCGGGGTGACAATCTTCTTGTGCATCATGTAGCCCTCGACCGGGTTCAGGAACTGATAGGTGAGCATAAGGCCATCGGTCAGCTCCTCGATCAGCAAGGTCCATGCACTGACTTGATCCAGCTCATAACCCAGTGCGCGGAACAGGTTCTCGTATGAAACGTGTCCCATGGACCGATGCCGCTTCAGCACATGGGGATAGGGAAAGCTGGACTGCCGATTTGCAAGGTCCTTATATGTGCGATCGAGTGTGACCAGCTGGTTAGTCCCACCATGTTGCCGGAACTGAACAAAAAAGCCGGATGGAACTTCCAGGACACGGACGTCCGTCGCGTCGTTCTCATCCAGCTGCCGGCCGAGGGCACGTAACAGCACTTCACAGGAACTGCCGCGCTCAGTCGACGTGAGATCTGCAACCATGGTGGACATTCCCTTCGGGTGACGCCTCATCCGACGTGCCAATTGATGCACCTGCAGCATAACGCCGGATCAACCCTCGACACCCGATATTGCGTTGCAAGTGCGTTGCAGATGAACGCTGATTTCTGACGCCGCCATATACCCGGTGACGGAGTAGCGCGGGTGGGGCGGGTTGTGGACCTGCGTTACATACTGCGGCCGTAGAGGATGCGCTGCCACCAGCTGCGCGGCGCCGGCTCCGGGTGAATCGGTGGATCGACTGGTGGCACCTGCCGGGCTAGCCGCTCCACATCCTCTTCCACCACGAAGGGCCGCCGTTGCAGCAGCGTGGGTACGGCTATGTTGTGGTCGCGTATGGCGCGGTTTAGATCCTCCAGAATTCCTCGATACTGCCGCAGGGTGAACTCCCGCACTATGTTGAATCCCTCTGCTTGCGGTCCGGTATAGCCGCCGGGGCGGGACACAAGCCTCCGGCGTTGATCGGCCAGTTGATCCACAACCCGCCGGCGTGAGGCAATGGCGGCATCTAGCTCTTTGCCCAGCTCGATCACCGGATGCGAGAAGCCCTCGCGCTTCAGAGTCCGGTGCATGAACCAGGTGGGGCTGGTATCGCTCAGATCGAGCGACTGGCCGTAGAGGTGCTGTAGCTCGCCGCTTCGCTCCAGCTGCGCCACGAGATCGGCGATCGCTTCCTCGGCCGTCTTGAGCAGATCAGGTGTGCGGTCCTCGCCGCTTCTCTCATACATAGTCGCTACCCCATTATCGGCATTATTCTTGCTAGACAGAGAAGCGGAAGCAAACGGCGGCGCCGGCCGGTGAGGAGAGAGCCGTAAACCGCGAGCGGCCTAAAAAATGGGCGTGCCTGTCATGACCTCTTGGCCACAAAAAGGGTCCGAAGGGCGTATATACACAATATCGATAGCGTCGTA
>DASVZE010000342.1:0-4872 GCA_036391775.1 Chloroflexota bacterium
GCCAGGGTGAGGGTCCGGTCGGCGAACGTAGCCAGGACTCCCGTGAGTATGGGCCGGGTATCGTCCATGGCAGCCGCAAATGCAACCTGGTCGATCATGTCCTTGAGCAGATCTGCCTGGAGAGATGCCGCAACATCGCCGTCCGCTGTCGGAATAACAGGGAAGTCGTCAGCGTTCATGCCGCGAATGGTGGCCTCGAAACGCCCACTTTGCAGGTTCGCGCTCTGACTGCCTGGCTTGACCGTCAGATCGATACTGCCTCCGGGCAGGGTGTCGACAAATTCGGTCAAAAGTCGTGCAGGCAGAGTCACCGCGCCATCTTCTGCCACGCTTCCCTCGATCCACGTGCTAATTGCAATTTCTAGATTTGTGGCGGAAAGCTTCAACGCACCGCTGTCGGCAGCGACCAGAATATTCGAGGTAATAGGGAGAGGACTGCGCGTGGCCACTGCGCGGCCTGCTACCCGCAGTCCATGGCTGAACTGCTCTTGACTCACCGTTATCTTCACCGAGTGCTCCTCCTGAGGAAATCCCTTTGTCCGTGACAGCACGGTACAAATTATGTCTACTTCCTGCTGTTACACAGAACGAATGGGGAGACAGGGTGGGGCGCCACGATTATACGGGAGGGCGACGAAGCTATCAACGGGCTGATGGAGCGGTACTGGCCCTTGATAGGCCCAGATTCAAAAGGGTGCTTCCGTCTGAAAAGCGCGCGGCGACTGTGCTCCCAAGATTGACGGCCAGGACCCACCGACCATGTATGCGATCAGAGGACACCAAGCACGCTCCGGCCAGTGGCGTGGTCCCTGTTTTCACGCCGTCGGCGCCGGGCAGAGTCCACAAAAGCCGGTTCAGGTTGGTCCAGTAGTGGATCACCCGGCCATAAGCGTCGCGCACTGTCCACGAGTGGGTCCGGACTATGCGCAAAAATCGTGGTCGTTGCATCACGTACAGCGAAAGGCGCGCTAGCTCACGCGCGGTCGTCTGTTGACCCACGACGTCAAGACCGGTGGGAGTGAGGAAGTGCGTGTGCCAGAGTCCAAGCTGGTGCGCGAGTCGGTTCATAGCCGAAACAAATGCGCTCAAACTTCCGGTTGTTGCCTCGGCGAGCGCCACGGCAGCATCATTGCCGGACGGAAGAAGCATCCCATGCATCAAATCCCACACGGTCATACGTTCTCCCGCATAGAGACCCGCGGTCGATCCGCCATACGAAGCGGCCAGGGAGCTGACCGTAACGACCCGATTCATCGGGATTCGGCTCTCGAGAACGACGAGAGCTGTCATGATCTTGGTAGTACTCGCCGGTGCGCGGGCAGAGTCGGGATTCTTGGCGTACAACACTGCACCTGTCCAACCGTCCACCACAACCGCCGACGCTGCGGATACGTGCGGAATTTGGGCATTCGCAGGGGCGGTGGGTGAGATGACGACACAGGCAACGACAAGCGCGGCAAGGGCGCGCCGGACCGGGGCGTCGAAATGAATAGGTGTCAGATTGCGCCGCGCCGAGGCAAGGGCCAATTTCACGCTCGCCGCGCGTGCCACAAGCGCCGGGAAGCGGACGCCGTGCCTGCACCTGCCAGGTAGCGTTTTGTGTACTCGTATCCGATCGAAATGAGCTCAGCTGTCCGCCGAAAATCTCTTGCGTCGAATACGTCGGGAATATCCGGCCGCAGCAGGTGAACCGTCAGTCCGCATGCCATAGCTGCCGAACAGACCGCGTCCGCGTAGGCCTTTGCCGCGATCTGACCGCAGCGGTCGACAACTGAGCCTGGAGGGGATCCGACTTGTGGTGCGTATCCACTGCAGTCAAGCGCGTAGACCACGTCCGCTCCCCTCTCCTGTACGGCGGGTACCGGCATACATTCGATCACGCCTCCATCGACGTACAGTTCTGATTCGATCGAAAAGGGAGGAAAAACACCGGGAATCGCGGTGCTCGCCATAACACTCGGAACCAGCGGTCCGCGATCGAAAACGCGTCGCAGGCCATCGGACATGCGGACGGCCAAAACCAGTACCGGAATTTGCGTGTCCTCGAAGCTGGCGTAGCCTATCTGTCTTTGCAGGAACGCCTGCCAGGCTCTGGACGAATGGATATAGCCGTCGCGCAAAAGGTTAACCGCGATACGGAGCTGGTTCCCTGGAAATACGTCCCGAGTACGCAGCTGTCCCCAAATTTCTTGCAGCTGACCGAGCCTGTCAGGGTACATGCCGTACCAAACCGCGTTCACCGCTCCAGCGCTTGTCCCTGATACGATGTCCGGACGGATACCAGCGTCTGAGAGCGCTTGCAGCATGCCAACCTGTACAGCTGCCCGTGAACCCCCGCCCGCCAGTGCAAACGCTACTACCCCCTGATCCTTGCCAAATCGTCTATGCATGGATTTGTCCCAATTTTATGAACGATGAAAACTCAGATGCACCTACCACATCAGATTATGTCCGTGGCGTCTCTCCCTTTCAAGACGCGTAATGCAGCGCTTTCGTGACCAAAAACCAGTAGCCTGTTTAAAAGAGACAAGGATATGCAGATGACTTCAGGGTCGGCTGGGGGTCATCGCTCGGAGCTCGCGTTCGATTCCGGTTTTCTGGACTACGATTTTGGGCCCCAGCACCCACTTCGTCCGGAAAGAATTACTGCCGGTCTCGAGCTGTTAGAGCATATAGGCCTGTGGGATTCCCGCCGCTCCGCCGGCCCAGTTGTCTCCGCCCTGGACGAGGAGATTTTCCTGATCCACGACATGGCATACGTCGACGCCGTGCGCCGCGCCGGGTCAGAGTGGTTTCCGCGCGGCGAGCTGGCACGATTCGGCCTAACACAGGCAGATAATCCCGCGTTTCCCGGAATGCACGAGGCGGCTTCACTGGTCGCGGGGGGAACGGTGTCCATCGTGCGGCGAATCTTGAACGGAGAACTTAATCACGGATTCAATCCCGCGGGAGGGTTGCATCACGCGCTGCGAAGCCGGGCTTCGGGATTTTGCATCTATAACGATCCGGCGCTGGCGGCCGCTGTGGCCGCTCGACAGTTTGACGCTCGAGTGTTGTATGTGGATGTCGACTGTCATCATGGAGATGGGGTGCAGTGGCTCTTTTACGATGACTCCGCTGTATTGACGGTCTCTCTCCACGAATCCGGGCGGTATCTCTTTCCCGGGACCGGTGAGGTAGACGAGGTTGGTAGCGGTGATGGAACAGGGTTCGCCGTCAATGTCCCAATGGCGCCATTTACTCAGGACGACGACTGGCTCATCGCACTCCGCGAGGTTGTATTGCCTCTGGCAAAACGTTTTCGACCCGACTTACTTATCAGCGCCCACGGAGCCGACACGCATATTTGGGACCCTCTAACACATCTCAGCCTGACATCCCACGCGTTTGTCGAACAAGCAAAATTCTTGCATGAGCTGGCACATGAGCACACAAAGGGCCGCTGGCTGGCTGTGGGCAGCGGGGGGTACGACTGGCGGCGGGTGGTTCCTCGATCGTGGGCTATTCTCTGGGCTGAAATGACCGGGCAAGACTTGCCCGTGCGCTTGCCCTCTGCGTGGATTCAGAGATGGCAGGAGCATGACGGGGACGCAATCCCGGCCACGATGCTAGACGATGAAAGCTTGCGACATCCCGTAGTACGCGCCGCAGAGGTCAACTCCGCAAATCGCCGGACGCTTCAGCGCGTTCTAGAAACTCACGATATCCGTTAGCGCCGTCCAACGACCAAAGCATGTGATGGTCCGGAAAGGTAAGGAACCGAGAGCCTGAAAGGTTTACACTTTCACCCGGCCGGCTATACGCCCGAAAAAGCTTGCAAAACCGAGGAAAACGAAACATTCCTCCCGGGTCACGGGTATAGTTGTATTACGGGTATGGGGGCTCGTTTTATGCAAGAGCTTGACGATCGTGACCTGCTCGAAAGAGCAAAAGCGTCCGATCACAGCGCATACAGTGTTATCGTCGACAGGTACAAAGATGCCGCGTATCGCTTGTCGCTCAGCATTCTCCGTCATCCATCCGACGCCGAGGACGCACTCCAGGAAGCGTTTACCAAGGCATACATCTATCTCGACTCATATTCCCCAGAATTTCGCTTTTACACCTGGTTCTCTACCATCGTGCGAAATGTGTCGCTCTCGCACCTCCGAGCTCGCGATTGGCTGGTAACGCCGCTCGAAGAGGATACGGTCCTCCCCGTTCGCTCGATCGTCGAGGAGAATCCGGAACTTGCGCTGCTCGCCTCGGCTCGTGCCGACACGGTGCGCACCGCGGTTATTGGCTTGCCGGAACGTTACCGCAGAGTCTTGATTCTACGGTACTGGCACGAGCTCACTTACGAAGAGATAGCCACGGTCACCCAGCAGTCCCTCGGAGCCGTCAAGACGCAGATTCGCCGCGCAAAACAGATTCTGGGTGAATTCTTGCGTGCACCGGAACTCGGTCTGGCTCTGGAATAGTCCATGATTGGGGACACACACCCTGCGGCGGGCAGCAGACACGAACCAAGCTTGGGTGAAGATTTCACCAAACGGCTCGAACTGTCCCTTGACAGGGCTGATCACCGGCGGCGCGTCCATCAGATCGCGTCTCGAGCCCGCCGGTATCTTTTGGTTGGACTTCTTGTGGCCCCGATCGTGGCGTGGCGCCTTATGATCGCATCACCCGGCGGTCTCCACACCGGGATCGACGCGCTCACCTGGCTTGCCTTTGTGATCGATGTAGGTGTGCACATGGATACCCAGATATTGGCGTATCTGCACATGCAGGCGTTACCCACCGTTGCGGGAGCCTTGCTCTTAATACTGGTCCCGGGATCCCTCTTGCTGGACCACTCCCCGCGGAAATGATCCGCCGCCGCGCGCTCATCGT
>DASVZE010000343.1:0-12073 GCA_036391775.1 Chloroflexota bacterium
TGCCCCAGCTATATGGTGACGCGCGAGGAGATGCACTCCACGCGTGGACGGGCCCGTCTGCTCTTCGAGATGCTGCAGGGAGACACGTTGCGCGACGGCTGGCGGAGCGACGCGGTCAAAGAGGCGCTCGATCTCTGCCTGGCCTGCAAGGGGTGCAAGAGTGAATGTCCCACCCAGGTCGACATGGCGACGTACAAGGCCGAGTTCCTCTCCCATTACTATGCCGGCCGCTTGCGCCCGATCACCGCGTACACGCTTGGATGGATCTACTGGTGGGCGCGTCTCGCCTCCCGCGCCCCCGGTCCGGTCAACCTATCGCTGCAAAACCCGGTGAGCGGCCGCGTGGCAAAGAGGCTGGCAGGAGTCTCACAGAAGCGCCGCATCCCGACATTCGCAACGGAGACTTTCACCCGGTGGATGCAGCAGCGCCGTCCAGGGACCGGCTCTCCGGTTCTCCTCTGGCCTGACACCTTCACCAACTTCTTCCATCCGGACATCGCATGTGCCGCGGTCGAGGTACTGGAAGCCGCCGGTTTCCAGGTAACCATCCCCAATCGCCCGCTTTGTTGTGGCCGTCCTCTCTACGACTACGGATTCCTCGGGCGCGCCCGAAAGCTGCTGACCCAGATCATGGATGCCCTCGAGCCGCAGATCAACGCCGGCGTGCCTCTCATCGGACTGGAGCCTAGCTGCGTCGCGGTCTTTCGCGACGAGCTGCTGGCGCTCTTCCCCCACGACGAGCGCGCTCATCGTCTCTCCCAACAGTCATTCCTGCTGAGTGAGTTCCTGGAGCAGCAGGAGTACAAACCACCCAGCCTGACCGGGCGGGCTGTGATCCACGGCCACTGCCATCACAAAGCGGTGATGGGAATGGAGGCGGAGATGGCGATCCTACGCCGGCTGGGGCTCGACGCCACGGTGCTTGATTCCGGGTGCTGCGGCATGGCCGGCGCCTTCGGCTTCGAACGGGAGCACTACGACGTGTCGGTCGCCTGCGGCGAGCGAGTCCTGCTCCCTGCGATGCGTCAGGTACCAGAGGACACACTAATCATCGCCGACGGCTTCAGCTGCCGCGAGCAAATATCCCAGACCATCGATCGATCCCCGCTCCATCTGGCGCAGGTACTCCGGATGGCACTTGCGGCCGGCCAGTAAGCGGGAATGGTCTGGACGAAGGATGCGCCAGGCCCGCGACCCGTGATTTTGCATAGATGAGCCCCGTCGATGACTCAAGGCATCGACGGGGCTCAACCACGAGAAGGAGGAGACTGAATAAGGAGCTCGCCGCCCGCCGGTGCTGGGCGGGCATAGCAATAACTGCTTGTTATTGCACCTTCATGGTACGCATCCCGTGCCTCTTGACCGCTGGGCAAAGTGTACGGCCAAAGCCGGAAAGATATGGGCAGCTACGCCAGCCCTTGAGGTTTGTGGAGCGATGGGCTCAGGTGGCTGTCGCGTCGAAGTTCTTCAGCTGAGACGGCGTGCCGGCAATAAGAACCCGATCTCCAGCAACAACGGTTAGATCGTCGTTCACATCTGTGACCAGGGCACTGTCCCGTTCTATCGCCAGGACATGCCCCCCCGCCAGCTGTCCGTGACGAATTTCGCCCACGGTTTGCCCGCTGAGAGGCGAACCGTGGGGCACGACACGCTCCTCGATCTGGAATCCAAGATTATGGCCACGCACCATGACGTCGACGTAATCAGCCACCATCGGCTGCACCGCCAGGTGGGCCATGCGGTTGCCGGCCATGACGTAAGGCGACACCACCCGGCTCGCGCCCGCTGCATAGAGCTTCTGCTCGGCGTCCGGGTCACCCGCCCGCGCCACGATGTACAGGCTCTCATTGAGCGACCGTGCCGAAAGAGTCATGTACACGTTCTTTACATCAGAGTCGGAGCAGGCGAGTAGAGCCTGCGCTCGCTTCACTCCGACTGCCTCCAGGACGACATCGCTGGTCGCATCCCCTTCGAAGTAGAGCAGTCCGCGATCCTGCGCGATCTTGATCGTCTCCGGGTTCGTGTCTACCACAACGAACGGCATGCCCGCATCGGTCAGCTGCGTCGCAACTCGCTGGCCGACCCGCCCAAAGCCCGAGACGATGTAATGGTCCTTCAGTTTATTCAGCTCGCGCCACAACTTGCGCTCCCGCCAGCTACCATGCAGCCCTCCTTCCACCAAAAAGTCCGTCAGGCTACCCAGCACGTACAGGCCGGTTCCGACCCCACCCAGGATAAGAAATGTAGCAAAGATCTTGGCGGGGCTCGACAGGGGCCGGGACGGCGTATAGCCGACCGTCGTAACGGCCGACACGGTGGTGAACACGGCATCGACTGGTGTCAGCCCTTCGAGGACAAATCCTGCAACCCCGACGACCAGGACCACAATAAAAAGCGCAACACTCAGGACCAGGTTCCGGGGCAGAAACGGGCGCCTCATTGCTAACAGGTGCCTCCGCGCTCACTGTATGACAACCACGTGTCGGACGCCACCAGTCGGATGTAGGAATCGTGCCCAGTCGAGTAATCAACGGAGAATGTAGTAGCCGTAGAGAGGGTTTCGCGAAACGCCTCCCAACGATCGGTGCACGGACCATAAGCCCGCCTGTGAGGCTGTGCACCCAGGCAGGTCGGTCGCGAGCGACATCTACCGGGGTGGTGGGATAGGGTGCGTCATGCTTCACACGCCTGTAAAGGCTGTCTAAATGGGATGCAGTCCAGGAAAACCCAGCCCCGCTTCTTCGGGGCAGCCGCAGCGGATGTTCATGGCCTGGACCGCCTGACCGGCAGCGCCCTTCATGAGGTTGTCCAGCGCGGCCAGGACCACCACCCGTTCGCCTCGCGGATCGAGCTCAAAACCGACGTCGCAGTAGTTGCTGCCACTCAGAATCTTGGGCTCGGGGTAGCGGTACACACCCCCACTCTCCTTCACCAGACGGATGAACGGCTCCTGGCCGTAGACGCGGCGAAAGACCTGCCACAGGTCGCGCTCTGTCAGTGAATCCTTCAACGACACGTGGCAGGTGGCGAGCACGCCACGCACCGCTTCCACCGCCGTGGCGGAGAAGTGGACGGTGGGCCGGCCGTTCGCGCCGGGCTTCGTCAGCTCCTGCTCCACCTCGGCTGTGTGCCGGTGGCCCGTCGGCTTGAAGGAGCGGATCACGCCGCTGCGCTCCGGATGGTGAGAGGCAAGTCCCTCGTCTGCGCCCGCTCCCGACGATCCGGTCTTGACCTCAGCCACGACCGGGCGCTCCAGGTCCGCCAGTCCTTCGCGGAATAGAGGATGCAGAGCAAGGATGGCAGCGGTCGCGAGACAGCCGGCGCTGGAGATGCGATTCGCCGTCTTCATCTCCTCCCGGTGTAGCTCCGGAATGCCGTAGACAAACTCGCTCAGCAGATCCGGCCGCGGGTGCTCGTGGCCGTACCAGCGCGGATACTCCTCGGCGCAACGAAGACGGAAGTCGGCGCTGAGATCGATGATGACCGGCGCTAGATTGAGAAAGCGGTCGATCTGGTCACCCGACGCGCCGTGTGGCAACGCAAGAAAGAGGACATCGCAGGGCTGCAGATCGGCGGCGGACACGAAGCTGAGCGAGGTACGTTTGCGCAGATTGGGATGGACACCCACGACTCGCTTGCCCGCTCGACGTTCGGACGTGACCTGCGCAACGTCAACCTCCGGATGATCGAGCAGGATGCGCAGTAGCTCTCCGCCTGTATAGCCGGATCCCCCGGCAATTGATGCAGTTATTCGCCCCAATCTTCCTCTTCCTCCGGCGCCGGGGCAAGCTGCGCTGGGTTCACGCTCACCACCTCCAGCTCAACGCCACACTCCGGGCACTCCACGATCTCTCCGCGCTCCGGGTTCTGTAACTGCACCTGGGCCGCACATTCCGGACATTCAGCCTGCATCGTCATCATCCTCCTGAATTTCAATTATCAATCGTGTCCGATCCCCAGTACAGGATCGAACTGCATGGTGTCTACCGAGGGGAAAGGCGGGCCGCAGACCCAGGGAGTACGCGGGAGGTGGTTGTAGGGCGGGACCGCGCGCAGCGCAGTGTCCCGCCGCCCTGTCTCCCAAGGTGAGTATGCGGAAAGCGTGATTTCGAGAGGCGGCGGCACACTGGCGAGCTTCGCTCCGCGGTGCCGCCCAACGGGGATCACCGGACGGGAAACTTTCCTTAACTTGATGCATACTGGTGCCCCGGCACGGGCCCTACGGGAATGTCCTCGATGTTTTTGCACATGTCTCGCCTTAGAGCGCTCGTTCCAGGGCATCGGCTGCCTCGTACAGGTGACTTTCATCCACGATCAAAGGCGGAAGAAATCGCACCGCGGTGCTGCCGGCGGGGATAGCCAGCACCCCGTTACGCTGCATCTCCTGCAGGGCGGCCGAAGCGTTGCGCTTCAGCTCCACGGCCACCATCAACCCCACGCCGCGTACCTCCCGAATCGATGGGTGCTGAATGGCGCGCAGCCGCTGTAGAAAGCTCTCTCCCAGCTCCGCCACCCGGTCGTTGAAGCCGGGCTGGCTCACCACCTTCAGAGTTGCCGTGGCGGCGGCGCATACCAGCGGGTTGCCACCAAAGGTGCTGCCGTGACTGCCCGGTGGCACCGCCTCTTTTACCCGATCCGATACCACGGTCACGCCTATCGGCAAGCCATTGGCGAGCGGCTTGGAGAGCGCCATGATGTCTGGCTCGGCGTCTCCGGCATGCTGGAATGCCCAGGTTGTGCCCGTGCGAAATGCGGTCTGGACCTCGTCGTAGATCAATAGGGCGCCGTTCTCACGGCACAGCCGTCGCACGCCCTGGAGATACTCCGCGGTGGCGGGGCGCACACCGCTCTCGCCCTGAATTGGTTCCAGGATCACGGCCGCGGCATCCGAGATAATCTCTCTCAGCGCATCAAGATCACCGTACGTCACCTGCTCGACGCCGGGCAGCAGCGGCGCGAAGGACACGCGGTGCTTCTGTTCGCCGGTCACCGAGAGGGCGCCGAAGGTGCGGCCGTGGTATGCGCGCTTGGTCGAGATAATCTTTTGTCGCCCGCTTGCGACCCGCGCAAACTTCAGCGCCGCCTCTACCGCCTCGGCGCCGGAGTTGGAAAAGCTGACGTGGCGCAGATGATCGGGCAGAAGCGCCTCCAATGCCGCGATGAAACGCGCCCGGACGTCGCTGTAAAAGCTCTGATGGCAGCTGATAAGAGTTTGTGCTTGCTCCGTGATAGCAGCGGTAATGGCGGGATGGCTGTGACCCAGAATATTCACACCGTAGTTGCTCATCATGTCGAGATACCGCCGGCCATCGTCATCCCACAGATACACGCCCTCACCGCGCACCAGGGTGAGGTCGCGCTTCTTATAAAGAGGGATCTCGTACTGGTCTTCCAACAGCGTACTCTCGGTAACCTGCTCAGCCGGCATGCGTGTGCTCCATGGTGTGAACGGCCTCCATGACCACGTGTGTCCCCGCGCCGTTGAGCGCGGCGCGAATGGCATCCTCTCGGTTGGCGTCGGCCAGAATCACTTCACCCACTCCCCGGCGCACGGCATCAGCCGCCGCCAGTACCTTCTTCTTCATCCGTCCCTGCGCCAGCTCAAGCGACTCGTCGAGTTGATTCACCTCGATCTGCGACACGGTGGATGATGGATCATCAACATCGCGCAGCAGTCCCGGTGTGTTGGAGAACACCAGAAGCGCCTCCGCTTCCAGGGCGACGGCAATCTCGGTCGCCAGCTTATCGCCGTCTACATTGATGGCGTCGCCTTCGTGGCTCACGGCGGGTGGGGCGAGCACAGGGACGAACCCGTTGCCCAGCAGCAGATCGAGCAGGGTACGGTCGATCTGCTCGATGGAGCCGGCGAAATCGCCATCCAGCACCTTCTGCTTGCCGTTCTGCACGATACGGATACGCGGCTTGCGCCGGCCTCGGGCGATGCCGCCATCCATGGCGGAGAGACCGACGGCGTTGACGCCGTTTCGGCGCAGGGTTTCGACGATGCGTTTGTTGACCTTGCCGCAATACGCCATGAGAAACAGATCCATCGTCTGCCGGTCCGTGTACCGGCTCACCTGGCCGGTCGAGGAGGTCACCAGCCGCGGTTCGACATCCAGCGAGCGCATCAGCGTGTCGAGCTCCACGTTGGCGCCGTGGACCAGAACATAGGGCCCCTCTAGCATGGCCAGCGAGTGGAGGAAGCCCTCGGTATCGATTCCCTTGCTTCCTCCCAACTTGATCACCAGCATGGCTTACAGCTCCTCCAGCACACGGGTCAGAACCCGAACGGCTTTAAGGTACTCATCAATCATCACGTGCTCTTGCGGTGTGTGGTCCAGCGAGGAATCTCCCGGGCCGTACGCCAGCATGGGACAGCGCCAAACCGGTCCCACCACGTTCATATCGGAGGTTCCAGTTTTCACCTTGAATCGCGGTTGAGCGCTCTCCTGGCGCATGGACCGCAAAAAGCCGGCCACCAGGCTGTTTCCCTTCTCACCGCGCACCGCGGATTCGGCGTGATCGGCGGCACGAATCTCCCAGCGCACACCGTTCTCAGTGGGGATCAGGCTCTCTACGTTCGACATAGCCTGATCTGGCTGAAGGCCGGGCGGCAGGCGAAGTCCGATATGCAGCGAGGCCTCGTCACTCAATCCGTCGTTCTCCGACGAGACGCCGATAAGCGTCGCGGTCAGGCTGTCGAATCCACTTCCTGATGTGCCTCGGTCCCGGTTGTAGCTCTCGCACCAGCGCACCAGATCCGTCCATAGCTGCACGGCGCGTTCCGGAGCGCTCCGCTCCGGCCCCGCCGTGTGTCCGTTGTTCTGCTCGATGCGAACAGTCAGGCGCTGGCTTCCTTTATATCCCAGCACCAGCGCGTCCCAGCCGCTGGGCTCGAGGATCACCAGGTAATCAGGAGTGTCCATATGGCTGGCCAGGAAACGAGCGCCCACCGACGGTCCTTCTTCTTGCACTGCCCCGATGACTGTGAGGCGGCACCGCGTTCGAGGCGCGGCGCGGCTGGCCGCGACTAGCGCTGCCGCCAGCGGCCCCTTGGCATCGACCGAGCCCCGGCCGTAGAGCGCGCCATCGCGTTGTTCCACCGGAATCACGCCAGGTACGGTGTCCATATGTCCGAGCAGCACGACGTGCTTGCCGCCGGACACACCGGTGTCTCCCACGACGTTCCCTACCGCATCGCGTCCCGCATCGAAGCCGGCCCGCCGCATGGCGCTCACCAGCTCCTTTGCCACGGCGTCTTCCTGGCCACACGGGCTGGTCGCCTGCAGTAGCCGGGTCAGCACATCCACCGCGTCGTCGTCGAAGAAGTGCACCGTCACATCGTCCTCATCGAGCTCGATCAGCCGCCGTGCTCGGCGGCGGTCAGAGAAACAGGCCGGAGGGACAGCGCGTAGTCGACAATCTTGCCCGGAATATTAACGCCCGTGGTGTCGATGCTGTTTCTGAACTCCATGGTATAGTTCACCTCATTAACCAGCGGGCCCCGCTCACTTTCCAGAATATCGACGGCCACCACTCCTCCACCGACGGCTCGTGCCGCTGCGAGCGAAATCTCCGCGATCTCGTCGGTCACAGGACAGTTTTCCGCCCGCGCGCCGCGCGCCGTATTGGTAATCCAGTGCTCGGAGTAACGGTAGATGGCGCAAATACACTCATCACCCACCACGAAGGATCGAATGTCCCGTCCCGGCTTCGGCACATATTCCTGAATGTAAAAAATGGAATGGTGATAGGAGCCGAGAATCTCTTTGTGCTCCAGAATCGCCTCGGCGGCGTAGCGATCGCTCACCAGGGAGAGAAGCCGGCCCCAGGAGCCGACTGCAGGCTTCAGCACCGCGGGATAGCCGATCTGCTCGATCGCCTCCAGCGCCGACTCAGGTGTAAACGCCACCAGGGTGCGCGGCTGCGGCACGCCCACGCGCGATAGAGCGCTCGAGGTCAGAATCTTGTTTCCGCAGGTTTCCGCCACCCGGTACGTATTGACGGTCGTGATGCCGGCGTCTTCCAGCAGCTTGAGCGCGTACACCGCACGCGAATGATTGATACAGCGCTCCAGAACCACGTCGTAGGGAAACGGATTGCTTCCCAGCTCGAAGACGACCTCGCGGTCGTCGATCCGCCCGAAGGGAACGCCGCGGCGCTCCAGATCGTCGAAGAGCAACTTCTCCTCGACTCTGACTCGTGAGTACAAAATGCCGATAGCCATCATGTGTTCCTTGCTCGCTCTCTGTCCTTATGCCACGAGCTGAGCGCACCGGCGCTTTACATGCTCGACGATGGCACCCGGTACGTCGACACCTGTCGCGTCGACCAGCCCCTTGAACTCGGCGCCGGTGTTGATCTCGATCACCTTCAGTCCGTCCTCTGTTTCCACCAGGTCCACTCCCAGGATCTCACCGTTCACCGCGGCGGCCGATTGCAACGCGATCTCTTCCATCTCCGGTGTAACGGTACAGGGCGCGGTCGACGCTCCGCGTGCCACGTTGGTAATCCAGTGCTCCGACGACCGCAAGGAGGCTCCGACCACGCGGTCGCCCACCACAAAGGCTCGAATATCGCCGCCTTTCTTGGGAATGTATTCCTGGATATAGAAGATGGAGTGGTGATACGAGCCCAGAATCTCTTTGTGCTCCAGCACAGCCTCGGCGGCCTCGCGGTCGTTAATCTTGGCAAGCAGCCGTCCCCACGAGCCGACCGGTGGCTTGAGGACGGCGGGGTAGCCGATCTGCTCGATCGCTTCCAGCGCGGAGCGCGGTGTATACGCGATCATCGTCTTCAAGGTCGGGATACCCGCCTTCCGCAAAACGATGGTCGTCAGGAATTTGTTGTCGCAGATGGTGGTTGCCTCGTAGGAGTTGATGGTGGGAATACCAATATCCCGCAGAAAACGCAGCGTATATTCGGCGCGCGAATGGACCAGACCCCGGTCTAGTACCAGGTCGGCCGACGGGAACTTCGGCTTATCAAGGTCCAGAATCAGCTCTTTGTCGAAGACCCTCTCCAGCTCGATCCCGGCGCGCTCTACCGCGGCAAAGATCAGCTTTTCCTCGAGCCGTACTTGCGAGAGCAAGATCGCCAGCTTCATGCAACACTCTCCAACCAGGCGTACCGCCGATTGATCTCCTCGTGCTCCAGAACCATCTGCCGCTCAACCTCGGCAGGAGCGGTGCTGCCCTGGGTCTTTTTCCGGCTCACCGACGCAGCAGCCGTCAGCTGGGGTAGCCGGTCAAGCTCGGGAAGCGCGGCGGCGATCTCGTCCGGTGATAGACTCGTCAGCTCGATTCCGCGTTCCAGACAGCTGCTTACCATGCGGCCCACGCGGCTGTGGGCCTCCCGGAAAGGCGTTCCTGCTTGCACCAGCGCGTCGGCCAGGTCGGTCGCAAGGGCAAAGGAGGAGACCGCACCCTCGGTACGTTCCGTGTTGAACTCTAGCTGCTCCAGCATCGCGGCCAGGATCTGCAGGGAGGCGAGCAACGTATCGGCGGCGTGATACAGCGGTGTCTTATCGTCCTGCAGGTCGCGGTTGTATCCCAGTGGCAATCCCTTGACCAGTGCCAGTGCGCCGGCAACGTCGCCAATAACCAGGGCCGATTTGCCACGAACGAGCTCCGCCACATCGGGATTCTTTTTCTGGGGCATCATGCTGCTCCCGCTGGAAAACGCTTCCGGCAGGCGGACGAAGCCAAACTCGGTGGACGACCAGAGAATCAAGTCTTCTGCCAGTCGGGAGAGGTGTGTCATGCAGAGCGCCGCGCTGAACACAAACTCTACCAGAAAGTCTCGATCGCTTACCGCGTCCAAGCTGTTGAGAGCGATGCTGCCGAATCCGCACCAGGTGGCGAGGGCGTCCCGGTCGAGTGCAAAGGTCGAACCCGCCAGCGCGCCGCTGCCCAGGGGCGATCGGTCGGTACGGGCCAGGCCGTCGCGAAAGCGCTCCCAATCGCGCCCGAGCATGGCCACGTAGGCAAGGAGCGGCTGGGCGATCAGGACCGGCTGTGCCTGCTGCAGGTGCGTGTACCCCGGCATGTTGGAGGTGCGGTAGCGCTCTGCCAGGGTGAGCAAAGACTGCTGTGCTCGCAACAGGCTATACAGAGCCTCGCAGGTCCGGTCCTTGACGAAGAGACGCAGGTCCGTCGCGATCTGGTCATTGCGCGAGCGACCTGCATGCAGCGCATCCGCCGGTTCTCCGACTTTCTCGCGCAGACGCGCCTCCACATGGGTATGGACATCCTCCAGATCGTCTCGCCAGACAAAATCATCCGATGCTACTTCGTGTGCGATCTCAGAGAGGGCGTGCACCAGATCCTCCGCCTCCTGAGCGGAGATCACGCCGGCCCGCGCCAGGGCACGAGCGTGCGCCTGGCTCGCACGAACGTCGTACTGTGCCAGACGCCGGTCCTGAAGGGTGGACGAGGTGAACCGCTCGAAGAGCGGATCGGCGGGCGCGCGGAAGCGGCCCTGCCAGGTTTTGGTCAACGTCCCACCTCGGTCATGGAAAGTGTCTGCTTGCGCGCCTGGGTACGCAGCGGCAACCCCCAGAGTTTGATGAACCCTTCGGCTGCGGCGTAGTCGAACCCGTCTCCACCGCCGTACGTTGCCAGCTCCAGATCGTAGAGCGAGAGCGGCGAGCGGCGTCCGACCACCACGCAGCTCCCCTTGCTCAGGCGAAGACGAGCAACGCCGGTTACATGCTGCTGCGAGCTCGCTACATAGGCGGCGAGATCGCGGCGAAGGGCGCCGAACCACAACCCGTTGTAAATGAGATCGGCGTAGGTGGGCGTTACAACCTCTTTAAAGCGCAGTGAGTCCTTGGCCAGAGTCAAATCCTCCACCGCGTGGTGCGCGGCGTGGAGCACAACCGCTGCCGGCGCTTCGTAAATTTCTCGTGACTTCAGTCCCACCAACCGATTCTCGATCATGTCGATGCGGCCCACACCGTGCGCCCCGGCCTGCTCGTTGAGCGTCTCTACCATGCTCAGCAGATCGGTTCGCGCCCCGTCGAGGGTGACCGGGACGCCTTCCTCGAAGCCGATCTCGACGTAGAGAGGCTCGTCCGGCGCCTGGCGCGGATCCGCTGTCCAGGCATACGCGTCTGCCGGCGGCTCGACCCATGGATCCTCCAGCACTCCACACTCCACGCTTCTGCCCCAGAGGTTCTCATCCGTGCTGTAGGGGGATTCCTTGCCCACCGGGATTGGAATACCGTGCTTCTGCGCGTACTCGATCTCTTCTTCGCGAGACATGCGCCACTCTCGAATAGGGGCGATAACGCGGAGATCGGGCGCCAGAGCGGTGGTCGCGACGTCGAAGCGAACCTGATCGTTGCCCTTGCCCGTACATCCATGGGCGATCAGTGTCGCATCCGTCTTCCGGGCAATGTCGACCATGAGCTGCGCGATTAACGGCCGCGCCAGTGCGGTGGCAAGTGGATACGTGCCCTCGTACAGCGCGTCGGCCTGCAAGGCGGGCAGCACGAAATCGTTGAGAAAATCCCGGCGCGCATCAACCACGTAGGCGTCGACCGCCCCGGTCTGGAGCGCCTTCTGGCGGGTAGATTCCAGATCGATCCCACCGCCGAGGTCGGCCGTCAAGGTGACGACCTCCAGTCCGTACTGATCCATCAGCCACCGGATCGCGACGGAGGTATCCAGACCACCCGAATATGCCAGTACAACTCTTGCCATCTCTCTACCTCCTGCGCAAAACAAAGAAGCCCGCCCCAAGAGGGACGAGCCTACCTGACCCGTGGTACCACCCCGATTGCTCAGCCGAATCGTTCGGTGAGCCTCTTGTCGCCGTTCTCTAACGGGAACGATGCGCCCGGCTCGTGGTTCTTCGCCGGGAAATGATCGGAGCCCGTTCGGCTGCTGATTCGGGCTTTCACCATCCCCGATCGCTTGAGGCGCCGCCTACTTTTCTCCGATTCCGTGCCCTGTCTGTGGTTTTATAGTCGCTCGGTCCGTGCGACGTCAAATAGAGCCGCACAGGACGGTCGATCCGGCCATCCCCATCGATTTTCTGAATCCAACACCCAACCTCCGCAGGTCATTGA
>DASVZE010000344.1:0-1745 GCA_036391775.1 Chloroflexota bacterium
TGCTCGCCGGAGGCAGCGACGCAGGAAATAGCGACCCTTACGCCACCAAACCGCATCAAGGAGAGGACTGGGTCACAACCGGACCACACATCATGATCGTTGGCTCAAAAGAGGTGCTCTTAGGGTATCCAGCCGGCGTAAAGCCGGACACCTCTGCGCCGTACGTGATGTGGGCCGGAACGCCGTACGCTCATCTGATGGTGCCGGTTAAGTAGTGCAGGCCAGTGGCCGATCGGAGTTTTCTCAAGGTTATCGGCCGGGAAAAAAGGTCACTGGGGACTACGCACCATTACTGATGTCGCTGCCAGTCGAAGACTTGCACAGACCTTCATAGCTCGAACCGGGATTTCTCGGTACGCGCGAGCAACTGGAGGGGCCGGTGCAGGACGGCGCAGTCGAGATCCTCGAATCCCGCCAGACAATGGCGATTTCCACGCTTCGGCCGGATGGCTGGCCGCAAACGACGATCGTTGGCTATGTCAACGAGGGTCTCACGCTTTACTTTCTGGTGTTCAGGACGAGTCAGAAGCTTGCGAATATGCGCCGTGACAAGCGCATATCGATCGCCATTGGGGGAGAACCTATCGATCCCGATCGACTTACCGCCCTCTACGCCGCGGCGCACGCAAGCGAAGTGACGGATCCCAAAGAGCGAGCTCGCGCCTGGAACCTGCTTCAATCGCGTCACCCCAACCTCATCGACTTTGAGCTGCCGGAACGAACCCAGGCCGCAATGATCAAGGCCACATGTCAGTTCGTCTCGGTGCTGGATTATCGCCAGGGCCCCGGGCACATCGATGAAATTTCCGTCAGCAACGAGGGTGAGGCGCGGCATCATCCACGAACCGAGCAATGGGGCTCGGCAACCGTAAAACCAGGCATGCTTCGGCGGAGAACGCCACCGGCCTGATCATTGTGTAAGGAGCAAGTAGGACCTCGAAAGCCGTTGGAAGCAGATGTCCGAAGCCGACATTCCGCCGAGGCAGCTAGCGCGGGCTTAAACGATCGATCCCACGCGTTCACCGTCTCGAAGAACGTCACATATGGGACAATCAGAACTATCTGCCGCCTGCTTCATTGCATCGTGGTCGGATGATGCGAGCACATGCTTCCTTTTGATGATAAAACCGCCGGGCTTCATCACTTTGTTGATCCGGTACAGCTTCACAGTGCGCTCCTGCACGTCCTCGTTCGAGGACCACGAGATTCCTTGCAAATCCTATCGATCGACAATTGTTCCGCTGACCGAGCCGCCTTGAGATGCCCCCGCAGCGGGCAGGCAACGGTGGAAAAGCGGGCCGCTCGCTGAGACCTACAGTGCGAACCAATATCCCGATCAGCCTTCGAGGCTGAACTCGTCGAAGGAGCAGGTTCATGTCAGCGCTAGAATTGAGAACAGCTTTCTTTTCATCTTAACCGAAACTTACGGCCGCGATTTATCTGGTTCATTGGACGTCATGTATAGGAATGCTCGAAGGAGCAAACTTATGCTGAAGTCATTAATTCTCGGCGGAGCTGCAATTGCGACACTGGTCACCCCGGCTGTCGCCGACGCGCAATACTACGGTAATAATTATGGATATTCATATCACCGACATCACCATAGGAATGGTGCTGGCGCTGCAATAGCCGGTGCACTGGTCGGAGGCGTCCTGGGCTATGCTTTGGGAAGCAGCCATGGATATGGTTATAGCTATCCTTCTTATGGCTATAGCAACTATGGATATTATCCGAGCTACAACAGC
>DASVZE010000345.1:0-2116 GCA_036391775.1 Chloroflexota bacterium
CGGGTGCTTCCTCGTGACCGTGGTCACTCCGGGGGTCCCATAGTCGTAGACGGTCTTGATGTTAGGTGAAACATCCGTCGCCTCGATCGTAATGGTGTTCGAGCCGTAGGAGTAGTTGAGCGTCCGGTCGCCTCTGGTGGCCTGGGTCAGCTTCCCGGAGGTGCTGTCGTACACGTAGCTGGTCTTCGACAGGTAATTGTTGGGATAGGTCCCGCGGTTGTTGTAGTCCGAGGTGTTCGCCCAGAACTTCACCCATTCGGGCTTGCCCGCGGCGGCGCCGCTTGTTACATAAGACAGCTCGATGCATGCCCCATTGGGATCGGGTGGAGCGACGAGCAGCAGCTTCCCGGCGCTGTCGACCGTGTAGTCCCACCGGCCGTAGGGCGTATCGATGTAGTCCAGGTGGCCGTTGAGGTCGAGCGCGGTCGTCGTCGTCTGGCCGTTCGGTGACGTTACGGTCGAGGGTCCCTGTGGCCCCGATGTGTAGCCCGAGGATGCATTTGGCTCCGGCAAGACGAAGGTGCTCGTCGTGCCGCTGGCGTCCTCCACCGTGTAGGCCCCTCCGCTTCCGGTGATCGTGATCCCGTCACCAATCCCCCACGAGTTACCGGAGGTGACGTCAAGGACGTAGCACTTGCCGCTGCAGCCACCCTTATACTGCAAATAGGTATTTCCGTCGCACGCGGCAACGAGCTTCATCGTGTCCTTGCCGCACGTCTCACCATCGGGGTCGTTGAAATCGGGATAGAAAGACCCGATCCCTGGCCCGCCGGGATAGGGCAGCGGTGTCACCACGGATTCGCCGCGAAGGTCGGCATCTGGCAGATCGCCGCCGCCATTCCCTCCGCACGAGCCACAGCTTCCGACCCCGGTCATGCAGGCTAACGGTTGAGCGTCGCAGGTCGGAGCCTCCGGCTTGACAACCACACGGAGCGACAGGGTCTGGGAGCAGAACTGGGCGGAGACGGTGTGCTCACCGCAACTGGTAAAGGTCCAGTTGAACGTACGTCCCACAGCCAGCACCGAGCCGCCATCGATCCGCCACTGGACCCCGTCCATTGAGCCGGGGACCCCGTCCTCGTAGCCAAAGGAGTCGGTCTGCGCCGTGAACTCGGTGCGTGCACCGAGGCACACGTTGATGGGTTCGGGTACTTGTGTATCTTCAATGTCTACGGTTACATCGCCCGGCCCCTTGAGCCAGTCCAGACCGATGACGGTGAAATTCCAGTATATGGAAGTTGGTGAGTCGTATCCGGGTTGGCCTTCGGCGTCCCCGCCATCGACGGCGTTGCAGATGACGGAGTATTGGCCTGGCGTCATCGGAGCGTAAAACGTGTAGGTGGTGCCGTGCTCGTCGGTCTCGCCGCCGGGGTCGAGGCTCCAGCTTAGGATCGGATCCGCGTCCTGGCAGATGATGGGCTCACCGTAAACATCACGGTCTGAGCGGGTCACCCCAAGGTTCACGGTCGAGCCGACGCAGACGTACTTTTCCCGCGGATCGCCCGCGGGGCTGCGTTCCAGGGAGATGCCGGTTCCGGCACCGGTCTTTGGAAGGTGATTGGCACAGGGCGCCGGATTCCCGCTTGCCGGCTGGATCAGGCCCGTGAAGAGCAGTACGATCCCGAGGAGACGGGTTGACGTGGTCACTTGACACCTCCTGGCGTTCCTTCGCCGGTCACCTGGGCATACTCGCTCTTGGCCACCTCCGCCCACGATTCGGTGGGGTACTTGTCAATCAGGAGGTCGGCCTGGGCCTTAGCTTTCCCATATTCTCCCGTTCGCTTATAGCAGTCGGCCGCCATGTACAGGCAGACGGCGGCGTAGTTTCCCACCTCTTTCATCTTGGCCGCATCGGCGAACAGGGCCGCGGCCGCCGCATACTTCTTCTGGTGGTAGCTGTCATCGCCGGGTGTAAAATCCCCATATAGCCGTTTGAAAAGTCCTCATCTGTAGACCTGTGCCACCTTGAACCTGTGAAAGGGCAAGAGGTGGCCGAGATTGCTACGAGGTGAGAACGTGAACGAGATAGAGGAGATGCGGCGAGCCGGTTTGAGCGTGAGCGAGATCAGCCGCCAGACGGGTTACGATCGGAAGACAGTCCGCCGGTATCTGGACC
>DASVZE010000346.1:0-7334 GCA_036391775.1 Chloroflexota bacterium
AGAAGGCGAATCGCTTTCTGCTGATTCGCTTGCTCGCTCATGTCCTCAGCACGAGGGTCATAGAAGGCAAGCGCCGAGACGGCCGTCCGTAGCGCGACCATGGCGTTTCCATCTCTTGGGAATCCTCTGATTGCATCCAAAACCTTGTTGGAAACTGACCGATTCTCAGTGACCTGCTGAATAAATCGACCAAGCTGGGCGCGGTCCGGCAGCTCGCCAAAATAGAGCAGGTAGGCGACTTCTTCAAAAGTCGAATGCTCAGCGAGCTCATTGATGTCGATTCCGCGGTACGTCAACGTGCTGCCAATGATGGAGCTGATCGCGCTTGTCGTAGCCGTGACGCCTTCGAGACCCTTGCTGGCGACACTTGCCTGTGCCATATGTGTTGTCCTCCGTACATGGAACGTCAGCGTTCCAGCACCCCTATCTTGGCAGGCTGCCGTGGCGCGCGCCAATTGTGTCGAACACGGGCCGGCACCTACACCATTGCCGGTCAGCAGAGGCTGCTGGTAGCATGTCGCAGCGCGAATTTCCGTCGGTCCGGACGCCTGCTTGCTGATTATGCTTCATCGACACGTACTTTCAACTCCCCCTGCCGAACGATCACCGGCACTAGCTCGTGACCTCATTTTGTCGGCTCGGCCACGGCAATGGATCAAGAACGGCTTTGTATTTGCCGCGCTTGTCTTTGCCTCCAAGCTGAGCCATCCGGACCTCGTGCTGCGGGTGATTGCGGCGTTCGTACTCTTCTGCGCTCTATCGTCCGCCGTGTACCTGATTAACGACGTGGTGGACCGCGACGCCGACAGGATGCATCCAGTCAAGTCACATCGACCAATCGCCGCTGGAAGAGTCTCGGCTCGAGTGGCGGTTGGTTTGGCACTCTTTCTTGCACTGGCGGGCGTGGGGCTCAGCCTGCTGCTCGACTATCGTTTCGGATTACTTGCAGCCGGTTACGTGGTGCTCACTGTGGCCTATACCTTTAATCTCAAGAATCTGGTGCTGATCGACGTATTCGCGCTTGCAGGAGGATTTGTCTTGCGCGCGGCCGGCGGTGCGGCTGTGATTCACGTTTCAATATCGCCCTGGCTATACCTCTGTACCATTCTCATCTCCCTGTTTCTCGGTTTTGGCAAGCGCCGCCATGAGTTGCTGATTCTGGAAGAGGACGCGCGCGTTCACCGACGTAACCTGGAAGAATATACCGGCCCTCTGCTCGACGATCTGATCAATATCGTGGCAGGCGCCACCATCATCGCGTATTCGCTCTACACGTTCTTTGCCAGTGCCGTGCCACAAAACCATGCGATGATGGTGACTATACCGTTCGTTCTATACGGCATATTCCGATACCTCTTACTGATTCACCGCACAGACTTTGCCGGGGCCCCGGAAGAGGCGGTCTGGAAAGATCTGCCCCTTCTGGTCGACCTCATTCTCTGGGCCGCGACTTCGGCGATCATCCTCCATCTCTACAAGTAGGGGTTGAATGGTTAAGATCGATCTTCATACGCACACCCGGTGCTCCAAGGATTGCTGCAACGACTATGACCGGATCATCCCCGCTGTTCAGCGAGCTGGACTGGACGGCATCGCCGTAACGGATCATGACGAGTTTCGAGGCGCACGCGAGCTACAGAAACGAGCGCCATTTATCGTCATTCCTGCTGAAGAGATTAAGACCAGCGCCGGTGAGATTATAGGATTGTTTCTTCAGGAATGGATTCCGCCGGGACTTGAGCCAGTGGAGACAGTCGAGCGAATTCACGAGCAGGGAGCGCTTGCCTATGTACCCCACCCTTTCGACGAGCTAAGGGGCAGTCGCATTGCTCGATGGGCACTGGATGAGGTTCGGCCGTATATCGACATCCTGGAAGTATTTAACGCCCGAAATGCACGCCCGTCATACAACGTGAGAGCGCTGGAGTACGCGTCACGGTATGGACTCCTGGGCGGTGCAGGCAGCGATTCGCACACATACGCCGAGTATGGCCACGCCTATGTCGACATTCCGGCCTTCGGAAACGCACAGGAGTTTTTGCAAAGTATGCGTCAGGGCACCTGGCACGGGCGGCTAAGCAGTCCTCTCGTCCACGTGTACAGCCGCTGGGCACGGACCCGGAAACAGCTTAACCTGAGCGCCTAGCGAGAAGAACTTTGAACCGCCTGACGTGGTTATCTGCGGTGAATCGTGAGAAGCTTGCCTCCGATCGCTTTCCACCGTATCCTGCGGCAAACCGCCTCGAACAATGCCTCGACCTAATCTTCCCACCTATTTGCGCCGGGTGCCGGAGAGTTGGGCGCTGGATCTGCGCTCGTTGCTGGACTGAAATGCCGTGGATGTACGACTGGACCTGCGGTGTGTGTGGGCGCTTATCGGCCACGGCGCTATGCGAGAGCTGCCAGCCAATATCAAGTCCGCTGGTCCAGCTGATCTCTGTTGCGGCATTTGATGGACCGGCCAGGGACGCGATTCACGCGTTCAAATTTCACGGTCTCCATGCCATGTCGGCCGTCATGGGACGTTTGATGGCATCGTGTACGCAGACGCATCAGATTGACGTAGTGATTCACGTGCCATTGCATACGAGCAGGCGGCGCGAACGCGGATACGACCAGTCGAGCTTGCTTGCTCGCTCGGCCGCGCGGCAGTTACATATTCCCTGGAAGTCTAAGGCGCTGACAAGGACACGGCGCACCGCTCAGCAGGCGCGTCTGTCTGCCGATAAACGCGCCGCGAATGTGGCGGGTGCCTTCAGGGCTACATCCGCCTGGCACGGAGAACATGTACTGCTGATCGACGACGTGAGCACTACAGGAGCGACCCTTAGAGCCGCTGCGGTGGCTCTCCAATCGGCAGGCGCGGGAGAAATTACCGGTTTGGTATTTGCCAAAGCTCTCTAGGCGACATACAAGGTGCGAATAGCAGATATGCCGAGCACCGGTAGCTCCACTCCGGCCAGTCGGTACTCCTCAATTCTCTGCATCACCTCCTCGCGAGTGCCGATCAAAGTGAGTCTCTCGGCCAGTTCAGGCGGGATGAAGTGTGATGCCGCAGCGGGGTCCCCTCCATGTGGGTAGGCGCGAACCAGGTTTCTCACCTGCTCCAAAATGCCGGTGTCGACGCCCGTGTGTTGAAGCAAGAGCTCGCCCTGCCGGGGCACGGAGATTACAGTGGCTAGCCAGGTCCGCGCCCGCGCCATCGCTCCCGCGCGATCATCGGAGATGTAGGTGCTTAGCCAGGCCGCAATCAAGACCGTTCCTGGGGGACGCCTTGCCTCGGCTTCACCCGCGCGAATCTGTTGCACTGCCCACTTGATGTAGTCCGTGGAGGCTCCGACGTTGAGCAGCACCCCATCGGTCAGCCGGCCGGCGAGTCGCAATGTCTGCGGACCCATGGCAGCAAAAAAGATGGGAACGCGCGGCTGAATCGGCGCCGCGTCGAGTGACGCATCCGTGTACTGAAAATGACGGCCCCGATATGTCACCGAATGCCCGTCGAGCAAGGCTCGAATAATCTCAGTTGCCTCCTGTAGCATGCGCGTCGAGCTTCCGAAGCGAATACCCATTTGTTCCTGAATAAGAGACGGAGAGCTAGAGCCTATTCCGAGGACGGCCCGCCCGTTGCTTACCTCGTCCAGTGTTGCCGCCGCCATTGCAAGAGACGTCGGATTGCGCGTGTAGGGATTGACGACGCCGGTACCCAGTCGAATACGTTCTGTCATCCGGGCGCTTAGTGCACAGAGCTGGAAGGCGTCGCGACAGTTTATGTCTTCCGAGACAAAGGCGGTCTCGGCGCCCAGGCCCTCGGCATAGGCCACCGCTTCCACAACTTGTTCCGCGCTCCGACAGTTTGACACGCCCAGGGCAAAACGAGCCGGTACCGACGTGGTCAAGAATCGAGTCCAGGATCTCTCGACAAAGCGTTCAGATTTTGGACGTGTTCCGAATAGCGCTGCAGCAACACGCCAAAGAGCCGGCGCTTGAATTCTTCGCGGTCAAAACGAAGCGCATGCGCGCGAATGACCTCTCCCTTGAAGCTATCCTGGAAATTTTCGAGCACTCCGCACAGTGAATCCACGGTCTGATCTGAAAAGAATGTTCCACTTACTCCGTCGAGGATGGTCTCCAACGCTCCACCCGCACGGAATGCGATAACCGGGCGCCCACATGCCTGAACTTCGAGTGGAGTCAAGCCAAAGTCCTCTTCACCGGGAAACAGCAAAGCACGGCATCCGGACATCTGGTCGCGCACCTCTTCGTCACTCACGGAGCCGAGGAACTGCACGGTGGGACCGGCAAGACGTTCCAGTCGAGGACGATCGGGCCCCTTTCCTACAATCCGCAAGGGAAGACGCAGACGGTTACACGCCTCGATGGCGAGATCTATTCGCTTGTATGGTTGAAGCCGTGAAACGACAAGAAAATACTCGGCCGCCGGCACACTCGGGTGGAAGAACTGCGCGTCGATCGGCGGCTGAACTACATCACTGGTGCGCCTGTAGTACTTCGCGATGCGGCGAGCAGCGTTGTACGAGCCGGCTATGAAGAAGTCGACCCGCTGGGCCGCGGTGTAATCCCAACCGCGCATGGCGGTTGCGAGCCAGGGAAAAGCGGCTCGCATGAACCCAGGGTAGCGCTCGTACTCGAAGTAGTCATGGTACATCCAGAGAAAGCGCGTGGGATTATTGCAGTAGCAGACGTGGCACGTTTCCGGACGAGTAATGATCCCCTTGGCAAAGGCCGTGGTACTGCTGAGGACCAGATCATATCCCCGGAAGTCGAACATCTCAAATGCCGTGGGATAGAGTGGCACCAGAGCCTTCGCGAGTGACAGCCGAGGCGAAATTCGCTGCATGAAGCTGGTGCGAATGTCTCGGCCTCGCCAGAAAGCCGGCATGCGGTCCGGATCGTAGACCGACGTAAAGACCGGTGCATCCGGGAACATCTCACACAGGGTCTCCACGACCTTTTCGGCGCCGCCCGGCTGGTTGAGGTAGTCGTGGACGATGGCGACGCGGATGCCCTGGAGCTCAGCGGGAACGCCGGAGTCAGGAGCCATGACCACGATCCAAAGCGAAGAGAATCCCCGTACCTCGGGTCAGACGTCCGGTGTCGGACATGGGAATTATGCTCTTGGTGCTGAATCGTGCCTTCTCGTCGGGCCACTGCCTGGCAGCAACCGAGCGGAGAACGCTCAAACCGGCACGGACTGCGACCCCTCTCCCACAGCGGGAGGGGGCATTGGAGAGCAAAGGGACTTCAGCTACGCTGCCTGAGCGGGAGTAGCCGACCCTCGCCCCAGGCGGGCCTGGATCCACTTCGAGATTTCGTGGTTGTGCCAGACAACCAGGATCTGACTGGCATTGAAGATCGAGCTGTACGTGCCGCTTATGATGCCGATCAACATCGCCAACACGAAGTATCGTATTGACTCACCTGTGAACAGGAAGACCGCCAGGAGTGTGAGCACCACGGTGAACGACGTATTTATGGAGCGCACGAACGACTGCAGAATGCTGTGATTGACAATCTGACCGAACGGGTCTCCGGTACGACGTGCCAGGTTCTCGCGAATCCGGTCGAAGATGACGATGGTGTCGTGTACGGAGAAGCCGATGATGGTCAGCATTGCCGTGAAGAATGGCGCGTCAACCTCGACATTGGCAAGCGCACCGAGGATTGAGAATATGCCGAGGACGACCAGGACGTCATGCAGCATGGCAATGATCGCGGCCACTCCAAAACGTACCGGATTCGGCGCGTTGCGGAAGGCAAAGCTGATATACAGCAAGACGGCCAGTGCCGCCACAATCACCGCGATGATGGCCTGCTGCGTCAGCTGAGATGCGATGGTCCCACTGACTGTATTGATCTGCAGCACTTTTGCGCCTGGGTAATTCTTCTTCAGGTCCTTGGCAATCGCGGCATTTTGCTTCAGGTTGGTCACTTTGGTACGTACCAGGTACCGGCAATCAGTGGGGCACTTTTGATTGCTGATTTCCGGCTGTACGTAGCTTACCGTTGCATATTTGCCGACGAGGTTCACCAACTGTACCGACTGACCACTTCTGGCAATCGAAAGCTCGGTCTCGGTCCCGCCAGTGAAGTCTGTGCCCAGCCTGAGTCCGTTGGTCACCAATGACACAGTGCCCGGAATGATGATGATCAGAGAGAGAAGGAAGTACCAGTAGCGGCGCCCAACGACATTAAGCAACTTGTCCTCCCGTCATGGACTCGACCCCGAAAAGCCTGGGATCGCGCAGACTGGATCTGTGTACGAGCAGCCGCAACAAGGTATGCGACACGAAGACTGCGGTCAGGAAGCTGACGATGACGCCGAGGAACAGAGTCGTGGCGAATCCCGTGATCACGGTTGCTGCGAAGTTGTGTCCAAACCAGAACAGAATGACGGTCGTGATGACGGTGGAGGCGTTGGAATCCCGAATCGAGGGCCAGGCGCGAGAGAATCCGGCCTCAACGGCGGAACCCAGCGTCCTGCCGGCACGTAGCTCCTCTTTCATGCGCTCAAAGATCAGCACGTTCGCATCGACTGCCATGCCGATCGACAAGATGAACCCGGCAATGCCGGCAAGAGTTAGAGTGACCCCCAACAGTTTGAACAGGGCGAAAACTACGGCTGCATACATCAGAAGCGCGAGATCAGCCAGGAGACCGGGCAGCCGGTAGTAGAGGAGCATAAAGAGCGCGACGATGATCAGTCCGATAGCGCCGGCCAGGAGCGCCTCGTGGACGTATTCGGGACCAAGGGTCGCTGCGACCACCTGCGATGAATCGATGTGGAAGGCTATAGGCAACGCACCGTAGTTCAAGTACGTGGCGATTTGCTTGGCCTGGTCCACATTTGTCAGCCCGTTAATTTCTGTCTGTCCACCGCAAATCGCTCCCTGGATGGTGGGATCGCTCACGATCTGACCGTCCAGTACGATCGCGGAATAGCCTCCAACATGGTTGGTGGTGTAATCGCACCACGCAGAAGATCCGGCACCCGTCAGGGTGTAGTCGACAACCGGTTGACCATTAACAAAGCCGACCTGGGCGCTGCCTTGTTGGACGTAGCGGCCGGGAACGATGACCTGCAGCTGGGGAGGTGTCGAATTGACGTTTGTTTGCCCCACTTTGGCGCCGGGCGCACCACACGTCGTGTCCTTGCATACCAGCTTCACCTTGCCGCCGGAAATGAATTTGCTTCCGCTATCAGCCAGCGCGAGGTATCCGGTCTTTCCAATTGTGCTGATGACCTGCTGCTGATTCTTCAGGCCCGGAATCTCGACGCTAATGCAGTTGTTACCGACTCGGCTCACCTGAGGTTC
>DASVZE010000347.1:0-7705 GCA_036391775.1 Chloroflexota bacterium
CAGCCACACCGGGTTCTTCGCTCCGCCTCCCACAGCCACCAGCCGGCGCGGCTCACCTCCGGCTTCCCGCATGGCCTTCAGATTGTGAGCAATCCCATACGCGGTGCCTTCCAGAACCGCGCGGTATACATGCCCGCGATCGTGCGCCAGGGTCAAGCCGCAGATGACGCCGCGCGCTTGAGGATCGTTGATAGGAGTCCGCTCTCCGCTGAAATACGGTAGGATAACGAGCCCTCGCGACCCAGGCGGAGCGGCAGCTGCTTCCTGGGCCAGAGCGGTGTAAGCGCGATCTCCGTCTTCACCTGTTACAAGCTCGCGTGCGAAGGTGTCTCTGAACCACCGAGTAAGGGCTCCGGTGGTGGCCATTCCTGCCGCCACGCCGTATAGGTTAGGAAATGCGTGGCAAACCGCCCACATAGCCGGATGGGTGACCGGCCGCTCGGCAGCCAGTATGAAGAACGCAGTGGTGCCGTACATGCCCATCATGTCCCCGGGACGGATCGCTCCGACACTGACCGCCTCCGCCACGGCGTCAACCGTCCCCACTGTAACGGGAGTGCCGGGCCGCAGCCTCGTTTCCTCCGCTGCCTCTGCGGTCACCGTACCGGCGATATCGGTCGCCCACTTCACAGGCGGAAGGCGCTCCAGTGAAACTATCTCGGATGCGTAACGGTCCGTCCAGTCGCTCGCAGTGAGATCGAAGAGGGGGTTGTAAAGCGACGCCGTGTAGGCGTCCATCACATGATTACCGGTCAGGCGGAGCACGATGTAGTCGCTGGCGGAGTGGAAGAAGGCGGTGTCGCCATACACCTCCGGCTCATTCCGCTTCAGCCACAGGATCTTTGGCCCCACCGCCTGAGAGCTGAGCACCGATCCCCCCAGACTGAACAGGGCATCGGAGCCATACAGCGTGTTGAGATCATCGATCTCCTGCACAGACCGTGTGTCAATCCCATACAGGATTCCCGAAAATCGTGCCTTTCCCTGCCGATCGACCGGTAGCAGGCACGGACCGATGGCGCTTATGGCCACCGCAGCCACGTCCTGACTGCTCCACCGGCCGCCCGCCAGCAGCGCCCTGGAGATGGCGGTAAACTCGCCCCACCAGGTTCCCTCCGGGTCGTGTTCAGCCCATCCAGGGCGGGGAATGATCAGCCCATGCTCGATGGTGTGCTGGGCCAGTATTTCGCCTTCCGGAGTTGTCAGCACGCCTTTGCTGCTGTACGTCCCGATGTCGACTCCCATAAGCAGTTGGGCCACGCTCGACCTCCCTTTCGGCCACGCTAATCGTTGCTCAAACGTTCCCACAGAGGCGTAATACGGCGGCTCGCCGCATCGCCCAGCACAACCGGCGTGATGCCGGCGATTTCACACGCCCAGATCAGGGACTGTGTCCGGTCGCCCTGAACAGCCAGGATGTGATTGCAAGGAAAAACGGACAGGAATTCGTCATAGGTGCAATCGAGCTGGGCGTGTACGTGCGGCCAGGTGGGATCCGTCATCCGGTTGATACGGCCCTGCTCCTCCGGCGGTAGCTCAACGCTGCGTCCCGCCGATATCACCATGTACAGCTGATCGTTCCAGATCCCCAGGCGGCAAAAGGTCAGCTTAGTGGGTGCGGCGTTGAACTCGACCGATGCTCCGCCTGCCTTGAAATAGAACTTGAGGGCAGGATGCAGCCGGACGCGTGCGAGGTTCTCGCCCGGATCGTTGCTGAGCGCGGCGTACCAGCTGGCGTGATTGCCGCTGTTGACGAAATCCCACAGGTTCAAATCGGGATGGTACAGCCTGACGTCCATGAACAGAACGGGCAGGCCCCCCGAGAGGTATTTGAGGATCTGCATGGAAACAGCAGCGTACGCGTCGGCCTCGGTCGCGCAGACTGTGGGCAGCTTCGGACCATTCCAGTCGTATGGATCGTTCATCAGCATCTCTGGAATGTCGCCCAGCGTTACGTGCTCGGTAAGCTCTCGCTGTCCTTTGAGTCCGCAGAAATCAAAGCCGTTCTCACTGTTGAGCTGTCGCATGGCGAGGTAGAGCCGGATCTGGGTGCGGAGACTCTCATGGGTGAGCATATCACCGTCATAGAGGATGCGATCGCCGACGTGCTCGCCGAACCAGCGCATACCTTGCTCTATCTCTCCCTCGTCCACCTCTTCCATGGTCTTGACCAGGAGGAACTGATCGATGTGATAGGTGGTGGTGCCCAGCGTCTTGATGGTGGGGATCAGGTGGAACCAGCCCGTTTCCATTCCCATGGAGTGTCCACCATAGAGGCCGTAGACCTCGTTCTCCATGGTGGTGATCGCCTGAGAGGCGCGAACCCAGTTCAGCACTCGGTTTTGAGTTGCCGGATCGTCCAGGTCGCCCACAATACGGTGAGTCCGAAACCCTGCCTGGCGGAGCGCTCCATCGGTAGCCAGGAGTCCGACGTTTCCCGGGCGCGCGCCGTTATTGTTGGAAAGGCTCAGGACTGGCATGGAGCGGCCCAGCGTATTGAAGAACGGCCAGACCAGGTACGGAAAGTTCCACACGTTGTACGCCATGATGATTTGCCGGCACCCAGCACGACGCAGCTCTTCTCCTACTCTCTGCCCCACGCGAACGCTCTTGATGGTCTCCGAACCAACAAGTACGTCGGGATTGGTGCCGTCGACGTTGCGAGCCTCCCGGCGAATGATGTCGGCCCACTGGTGGGCAACTCGCATATTGTCCTCTTCGTTCTGCTCGATAACGTGTGACCGTCCGTCGTTGATGACCACGACGCCGATGGGTGTGCTGCGCATAGTGTCTCCTTCTTCCTCTTGCTCCGATAGTTGTCTCTATCCATACCGGTATGCGTATTTCATAGGAGCCCTGGTCTCCCGTCCGGCCTGTTTACATGTTTCCCAGCCGCTGTCCGTGCTAGGAGGCATGAATCCGGATCGGTTCCATCCATCCTGGCAATGCAAGCGACGTTTCCCGGACTGTACGGACACCCTCATGCAATCACATGTCGTATCGAACGGTGACAGGACGATTGACGTCGACATGTCACAATGGCCATCGTACAGCGTGTTCTGGATGCGAGCAACGCTTTACCCGTGCCAAGAAGCGGGCCGGGTGATGTGGCAGGCATAACGCAACCGGGCCCAGGGCTCAGGAATCGCATGCGCATCGAGGTAAGGAAACGTCCTGCCACAACACGGGCACTTGCGAGGCTGGACCGCGCCGCAGCGCAGTGTCCCTGCGCCCCTCTACACCGAATGAAGACGGGGACTCAATGCCCGTGCAGGAGTCAGCAATCGCCACGTCTCGAGATTGTAGCGGTGGAGGGCGCTACATTACTGCTGCGCCCTGGAGCCTGCCCAAAGCCGCCGGCAATCCTCGGCAGGGCGGTCGCCCAATGTCTATCGCCCGAGGATTTCCGGCGGCTCGTACCAATGGCAGCCTAACGGCCGCTTAAAGTATCGCTACGTTGACCGAATAGATCTGCGGCAGGAAATCGGCGATGAGGTTCCAGGACTCACCGCGATCGGCGCTGGCGAAAATCTGGCCGGTATTGGTGCCGACGTATATGCCACAGGGATCGAGAGTGTCCGCACACATGCCGTGCCGCAGGACACCCAGCTTGACGCCATGGCCTTTGGGAAGACCGTTGGTCAGCTCGCGCCACTCCTGGCCGGCATTGTCGGTTCGATACACGGTGAACTGGTCGGTGACATTGGCGCGCGCATCGTCTTCCACGATGGTGAAGACTGTGTCAGGATTATGGACGTCGAGCGCAATGGGGAAGCCGAAGGAAGACGGAAGATTTGCCTGGATATCGGTCCAGTTCTCACCGCCGTCATCACTTCGGTACACACCGCAGTGGTTCTGCTGATAGAGCACATCCGGACTGGTTGGATGCTGGATCAGCCGGTGAATGCACTGGCCAAATTCGGGGTATTTGTCCGGCAGATAGTCATTGCGTGTGTTCCGGTTGGCGTGCGTCCATGTCTGGCCGCCATCGTCGGTACGCATACAGCCGACGGCTGAGATTCCTATCCACATCCGATCCGGATTCGAGTAATCTGGAACGATCGAGTGCAGGCACAAACCGCCGAATCCAGGCCCCCACCGATCACGCGTGGGATGATTCAGCAGGCCATCGTTGAGATCCCAGCTCTCACCGCCATCCCGGCTGACCCACAGAGTCGCGGGATCGACGCCGAGATAGACCGAACCCGGATCTTCACGCCGGCCAGGCTGAACGATCCAGAGGTTTTCGAGCTTCAGTCCACTCTCCTCTGAAAACTGGACTCCCTGCGTCGGTTCCTGCCAGGTTTCCCCTAGATCATCGCTATAGCGCACAAAGGAGCCAAAGAAGGCGCCGTTGTCGGCGGCGAACATCCGGTGCCCGTTGCGGCCATCCAGAACAGCGTTGTAGACGCGGGTGTTTTTCAGTCCCGTTTCTTCAACCGTCCATGTCTTGCGGTCTTTCGATGTCAGTCGATACAGCCCGCGCTTGGTGCCGGCCAGCACCACCACGGTTCCGGGGTCATAGGTCTCCATAGCTACCCTCACTTTCCCATCTTGGCGCGGATCACCCTCCGGCCACGGAATGGATAATGTGTACGGTCTCACCGCCAATCAGCGGTGTATCAAGGCCTTGAAGGAACCGGACGCTCTCGCCCTCGAGGAAGATGTTTACATACGGTCGGAGCTCGCCCGTTTCATGACAGAGATTGAAACGCATACCGGGATAATCACTCTCCAGCGACTCAATCATTTCGCGGATCGTGCGGCCGCGGCCACTTACCCGCTGGCGATTCCCCGTACGTACGCGGAGCGCAGGGGGAATCCAGACGCTCACCGATTCCATGAACCAAACCTCCGGAAATAGAATGGAGTCTCGGAGGTGGGGTTCGCCCGTGATCCTACCATCTCGCTCGCTCCAATGCTAGTCGGGCTTGAAAATCTATTATAGAACAGATGTTCTCACATTCGAATGGAGGGGTCAAGAGTGAAATGGCAACCAGCGTGTTGGAATGATTGCAGCTCGCACCGTCCTGAGTGGGGTCAATATCTTGCGCACATACCGAATGAGCCATTGGCTGCTGCGTAAGTGGCCAGCACCCGGGAGGGATCGACGTGTTGCGTAGGACGGACAACACTATCGATCCGATCGCCGTTCTCCGCAAGCTTGGACTGGCTGAGGTCGGTGCAATCGCGCCGGTCACCGGTGGCGCCGACACCGCAATCTGGCGCGTCGAACGAGCTGATACAACCTATGCTCTCCGAGTATTCCGTCCTGAGCAGGCGTCGGCCTGTAACCGAGAAGTCATTGCGATGCAGACAGCCGCAGCGGGTGGGATACCCGTTCCGGTGGTTCATGCCAAGACTCTCTGGCATGAGCGCCCGGCTGTTCTCCTGTCGTGGTGTCCGGGACGGCCGATTCTCCATTATCTGTTGAGGACACCCTGGCGCGCTATGGCCTACGGTCTGACGTTTGGAAGGATGCAGGCAGCCATCCATCGCATCGCCGCGCCCGGCAGCTTCACCTCCGGATCCTGGGTCGACATGATAGATCCGGCCGAGACGATGCTTCGTTCACGGCTACAGCAGTCCGACATCCGTCGAGACGTGCTGATTCACCTGGACTATCACGTGCTCAATGTCATGGCTGATGGCTGCAACATCACCGGTGTCCTGGACTGGACCAATGCCCGCGCGGGCGATCCGCGAGCCGATCTGGCGCGGAGCAAGACCATCCTCCGGCTCGACATGGGCCGGCCCGGGCTCGCTCGGTTGGTAAGCGCTCCTCTTGAGCCACTGTGGTTGGCTTTCGAACGTGGCTGGTGGCGTGGCTATGGCGAAATCCACCCTCCCGGCGACAATCTGCCGCTCTTTTATGCCGCAGCAGGAAGCATGATGGAGCGAGACCTGGCCAAGCGCTACACAGCTCAACAGCTGGCGCATGTCCGGAGATGGACCCAGAGGTGGAAGCTGTAGTGGGAGCTTGCCGTTAACCAGGAGAGCAACTGAGTCGATTAAGGTTGAATAGCGACCGATCTCGACGAAAGAGCTCCAGTCGATGATCGGAAATCGGATGCGCTGCCCATGGAGACGCGTCTCTCTAGCCCCAGCGTTCGCGTAGACGAGGAAGGATCTCGCGGCCGTACAACTCGATGAACCGACTCTGATCGGCGCCCGGTGCATGGAATACCAGATGATCGAAGCCGAGCTCGATGTAGGGTCGAATCTGCTCTATATGTTCCTCGGGATCGGTCGAGACTATCCACCGGCGGTGCGCTTGATCCGCTACTCCGGCCGCCAGCCGCTCCATCTCACGAGGGTCCTCCACGCCGACCTTGCTCTCACTGGGAAGAGCCAGAGCGGCCCACTCGCGCGTGTCTCTCATAGCGCGGTTACGGTCCGTGTCGAAGGACACTTTCATCTCAATCATTTTCTCAATCGAGTCTGGATCACGTCCCGCCCCTTCCGCACCCTCAGTGAGCGCCGGCAGCAGCTTCTCGGCATAGAGGTCCATCCCCTTGCCGGAGGTGGCGATCATACCGTCCGCCACACGCCCTGCATACTTCGCCATTTGGGGGCCGCCCGCTGCGACGAACAGCTTCACCGGCTCACTCGGGCGGTCGTAAATCGTCGCGTTGTGCGTCCGGTAATACATGCCCTCGAAGGTAACGAAATCCTGGGACCAGAGCTGCTTCATCAGCGCGATCGCTTCACGCAGCCGGGCGTAACGTTCCTTGAATTCGGGCCACGGTTCGGTATGAATCGGAACTTCGTTCATAGATTCCCCGGTACCAACCCCCAGGATCACGCGCCCGGGATCCAGACATGCGAGTGTGGCCATGGCTTGTGCAACCACGGCGGGGTTGTAGCGAAAGGTGGGTGTCAGCACACTTGTACCCAAAAGCACCCGCTCCGTCCGCTGGCCGAGTGCGCCAAGCCACACCAGTGAATTGGGAGCATGGCCGTTGGTGTGTCGCCACGGCTGGAAGTGGTCGCTGGTAAAGACACTATCAAACCCGTGACGCTCCGCTTGCACACTGAAGTCGAGCAGTGCCTGCGGGCCAAACTGCTCGGCGGAGGCTTTGTATCCCAGCTTCAGGCTCTTTCCTGCTCTGCTTGCCACAGCCTTGTCATGCACCTTCCTCACTCCTTTTCCACTCTTATCACACAATTGTCGCGTAAAGTGGGACGCGTTGCGTTGACGTTGAGTACTTCAGTCGTTCGTATGGATCCAAAATATAGTGTCTCATTGCGCTGCTTGTGAAAGTAGCTGCGATGACGGTTGACCTTCGGATCACTGGCGGAACCGCCGCAACGCCGCGCGGCGTGGAACGAGCCGATGTCCTTGTCTCTGATGGCGTAATCGCCGGCGTAGTTTCTCCTGGAGCCGAGGAGGGCGACGCGTTCTGTACCGTCAATGCCCACGGTCTGCATGTGCTGCCGGGTATGGTGTATGTCCATGTCCATACGCGCGAACCCGGGTATACTCCTGGCCCGTGCTACGATGGCCGGGTAAGAGAAACCGCTGGGTGGCCCTTCCCGGCCACGACACAAAGGGAGATCGTCTCCATGCCAGCAGCATTGCTGCTCGCCTGAACTGACTCACAACCAATCGGCCTGAGCAAGGTAGCATCCCGGAGCCATCAAAGGGTGGCTCCAAGTGGTTTCTGTTGTCTACAGGCTGTCCGGTTGTGACAACACCACCAGG
>DASVZE010000348.1:0-7105 GCA_036391775.1 Chloroflexota bacterium
CAGCGCCCGCCGTGTGGGTGCTGTGTACGATAATGACCGCTAGCGGTCGTTACGCGCGACAGGAGTGCTGGCCACGTCGACTCCGACGTTACGCCGCCGGTAGTGGCCGACGACCCAACCAAGCAGAATCAATGCTACAGCGATAACCAGGACGGCGATAACTAATCCCATAAAAAGTCCTCCCTGGTCATTGATACCACCCTTCGAGGGCGCTCGCAAGTGTACTGGGTTGCAGGACGGTTACTGTGCTTTCGAGGTGCCCGGCGCGTGCTGCCGGAGGTGGGGAGAAATGGGAAGATAGCAGTATCTTTCAACGCAACCCCGCATGGTAGGAGAAAAGCAATGGCACTCATGCGAAACAGGCCCGGGGCGCTGGCGCGGCGCGTTGTGACCTGGTCTTTAGCGGTCGATGTCGTGGCCGGTTTGCTGATCGGCATCGTCGTCGCGCAGGTAGTCGGGCTCGTCATCTTCTTGATCGGGCTAGTTGTCACCGGGCTGCTCTACTGGAACTTACGGCAGGTCGAGCGCACCCGCGGCAGGCGGTACTGATCACGGAAACTGCACCACGTGCCCGTTCGGGCGGATGATGAGGGTAATGCTTACCGTCCGATGGAGGAACGGCAGTAGATCCGCGGCTACGTCGGCCCGATAGCTGACATGCATAGCTCCTTTTGAGCTGAAGCGCGTCCGGCACGACTCCGTTATGTGTGTCAAGAATTGGGTATGCATATAGTATGAATACAACAGATTGTCAACATAATAAGAAAGCGGGTGTGCAAACATGCACACCCGCTACGCCGACGGTGCTACTTGCTGGTAGGACGCACCAGGCGGTGATAGATGCCGAAAAGCAGGAATGTGGGGGGCCACTGGCCGACAAAAACGCTCAGGTTATCCTTCTTTGCCAGCTTGAGCCCGGCAGAGAGCAGAATCGAGCCTACTGCTCCCCAATACCAGGCTTGCTCGGGAATGCTATTCGTGATCTGAAAATAGGTCTGCTGGGGCTGCTTGCTTGCCATGTCGGCGTCTCCTTATTCTTTATGCTCGGGGCTCAGAGGCATCCCGTGCGCCTCTGCTTGTGCAAGTTGTATGCCGCTCGCATGGTATATGTATAATCTTTGAATAATCCATGCCGGAGCGCTGCAGCCGTCGGAGGTGTGGCCACTCTAGCGTGAACGACGCTCTATAGGCTATAAGCCAGCACTATATCCCTGCGGTCTTGGTCCGGTCCTTGCACTCAAGGGAGAACCCACATGCCTCTTACGCGGATATATAAGGAACACTCAGCATTATGAGCGACAGCGAGGTCGCTGCCAACGACGGAGAAGAAGAGCGGGATTGGCAGCGATTGCTCTTTATCCCCCTGACCATTCTCGCCTGGCTCGCCGTCATCGTTATCTTCCTGTGGCTGGCCAGTCATGTAGCCAAGACCATACTCACTTTGGCCCTGAGCGGGATCGTGGCATTTGCGCTGACGCCGTTGGTAGGGCTGCTCAACCGCTGGTTGCCCCGCGGCATTGCCATCGCGGTGGCATACATCCTCGGCTTCGGCGTTATCGTGGGGCTGGGCGCGATCGTGGTGGATACGACAGCCACCCAGATCACCAGTCTGGCCAACAGTCTGCCGACGTACCAGACGTCGCTTCAGCATCATGAGCCGCAGATACTGCGTCTACTCAAGCCGTTCGGCGTCACCCATGCCAAGCTGGTGACGTCCGAACATCAGATAACCACGTATCTCCAGGGCTCTGCGTCAACCGCAGCCAAGGATTCGCTCGACATTATCAGCACGGTTGTCGGCACGATCGTCGACATCGTGCTGGTCCTGATTCTCAGCGTCTACCTCACGGCGAACGGACCGCGCATCAGTGCGCGCCTGCGGAAGGAGACGCCACCGGGACAGCGGCGCCACATCAACCTGCTCATCGCTATCGTCAACCAGGTGGTTGGTGGCTATATTCGCGGCACCCTGACCATGGCACTCCTTGTCGGCACCCTGGTGGGCGTTGGAATGGCAGTCATGCACGTGCGGTACGCGGTGCTGCTCGGCATCCTGGCCTTTTTCATGGAGTTTGTGCCGGTTATTGGAGTCTTGATCTCCGGGATCGTCTGCGTGGGTGTGGCTCTGTTCCAGGGTTGGGTGCTGGCCCTATTTGTCCTGGGCTACTTCGTGGTCGTGCACGTCATCGAGGGAGATGTGGTGGGGCCACGGATTATGGGATCGGCGGTCGGGATCCATCCGGCGACGGCGCTGATTGCATTGGTCGCCGGGACAGAATTATTCGGCTTGTGGGGTGCACTGTTCGCAGCTCCCCTGGCCGGTCTGCTGCAGGCGATCGGCACCGCCGCCTATCGTGAGATTCGGGGCGGAGATCCAACCGCTGTGGTCCACGCCGTGGTCGAGGGTGCAAAAGGTCGCAAAGCCCAGGAACCAGATATGACGCAGGAAGAGGCTGGGCCGGAGACGACGTCGTCCGAGGAGACTCAGCCACGAGCGCCGGAACCTGTGGGTCCTCGCGAGTGACCTTCCTGACAGGTTAGATCTTTTGCTCCGTGCCGGCTGCGGGTGAAACGCAGCGTGCCGGACAGATCCCGGTCAGGCCGGCACGTCGCTCAAGCTCAATGGGCGGCGCCGGCCGCTTTCACCAGATCGGAGAGCAGTGAAGCGGCATGCGGGCTACCCAGCCCGGTTGCCGGATCCCACCCGGGAGCAGCATGGAGCGGTCCGCCGGTGCTCTCGAGACTCGGTGGGTCGAGAATGCTTCCGCTGGTCACATCGTGGAAATCCCGGTGGTAACGCGACGATGCAGCCAACCGATAGAGCGGTGCATTGATCGATCCCAGATCGTGTTTGGCCTCGCTATCAGCCAGGGCGATAAGGCCGGCCCAAACGGGTGTGGAAGCGCTGGTGCCCCCGGCCAGTATCCAGCGCTCGCGGTAGAGCAGGAAAGGGCTCTGCTTTGCCGCGTCGAGCGCAACGTCGGGCAGTCCCCGCTGACCGTGAAGTGCCCGCTGCGTTGCAGCCGGTAGAGAGCGCTGGTACGACGGCTCCCCATAGAGCTTGCTGAATCCGCCCCCGCTTCCGGGCCAGGCGATCTCACCGCCCCAGCCACTTATGCTTCGTGCAAGCTGGGTTCCGCCCACAGCCAGCACCAGAGGATCAGAGGCAGGCCACTGCACCGTACGATAGGGGAAGACTTTCTTGAGTGAAAGGTCGAGACCCTGGGTACCGCCATCGCCGGAGGCTCCGAGGACGGTGACGCCCCGGCTGGTTGCGTCCTGGTAAAAGCGGTGAAACTTTGCAACCATGGCGCGTCCTTTGGCGTCGAGCAGGGTATCCTCGGTTGCCGCCCAGCTTTGCGAGATCACATCCGCGCCGTGCTGCACAGCATACTGTTCCAGTGAAAAAAATTGCGGAACACCCTGTAGCCCCTCCGTTTCGTCGACCGGGCTGGTCAGTAGCAGGATACGCGCACCCGGCGCCATGGCGTGTGCCCACTCCACATCCAGCGTCGTTTCTCCCATCCAGCCAGGGTCGGTGTCCTTTCCGGTACCGAGTGGAGCGCGAATGTCGAGCTGGGGGTCCGGAAGAGAAAATTCACGGTCGAAGGTGTGAAGATCTTGACGAATGGTAGGGGAGCCAAAGGACACGATGATGGCGATGGTTTTCCCCCGGCCGGTAATGCCGTGCCGCAAAAGAGAGTCGACGCCGTACACCTGCCGCATCTGCGCCGGTCCGAGGCAGGCTGTGCCGATCACAGCCGTGAGACAGGCGGGAAGCGGAGGGTTTCCGGCTGCTCTCGTGACTCGGGTGCCCGGCAGCAGCAAAGCCACAGCGAGCGCTAGCCAGAGAATCACTTTCATCAAATCCTCACCGGTTGGGCGGATGTATCCGGTCCCGGTCATCAGAGCATGTTGGTTTTTCTATTGTCGCTCTTTGCCGCGGCCGGCGCCGTACGTGCGTACCCGATCAAGCTGCAAACCTTGCGGAATCCACGCTTGCGCAAGATAGGCGCCGAGGTAGCCGTCATCGCCTGGACCAGAGCAGCCGTGCATCCCATCTCACGGGCTATGGAGAGCCGGTGGCTCAATAGTGACAGGTACACGCCCTGGTTTCGAAACTCGGGCAGTGTGGCCGCCTGCCGGAGATAGGCAAATCCGTGTGGCTCGATACGCAGAACAGCGAAGCCGGCTGCCTGGCTACCAACGCGCGCCAGCCAGATCTGAGCCTCCTTGGGATCGATCTGGAGATAGCGCTGCACACAGGCAAGCGCCTCCAACCGGCTCATGCGCTCATCGCTGAGCAGGCGCAGAAAGTCGCAGTATGCCAGAGCGTTCTCCTTGCAGAGCGACTCGACCGTCACGCCGGGGCGCAAACCAGGATTGGCTGACAGATCATCCAGCACCAATCCGTCCCACTGGGCTACCTGACTGTATCCCAGTGTCTGCATCAGGTTAATAACATCGGGAGGTGTCGCATCTGGGTTTAGGACCCAGGTGTAAGTCCGCTTACCACGCTCTATCCCTTGTAGAAGCGCCGACAGATAGCGGCCCGATTCGGCCACGTCGAAGCGCAGGCAACCGGCAAAGCCCGAGTATCCGTTCCAGCGCGCCGTAACCTCGGGCCGGTCAATGACCCATTCGACATAGCCCTCCCAGCCAAACGAGTACTCGATCAGCAGCCGCTCAACCTCCCGGGCCAACGCCGCATCGTCCGTCTTCCATCCTTTTTCCTGGGATGCGACAGCGTGAGAGGACGGATGTAGAGTGTCTACTGTCGGGACAGACCGCTTATCTCGATCACCGAGAGTCAGGAGCGAGGAGGCCTTCATTACGTGCCCGCTTCCATCACCATCGAGGAGAGCCAGGAGACAACCGGCCGCCAGCGCACCAATCGCCTTCCGATCTCTTTCCCCAGCCACTTGAGCCAGGTATCTGGATTGTAACTGGGGCCCTCTTCCTGTTTACTTCCAGAATTGCTTCCGTGTACTCCGGGTGAGCGCCAGATACACCAGACCGCCTGCCACGAAGCTGACAAAGCCGGAGATGTCCGCGCCGTGCAACAGGTTGAGCGCCAGCGGGCTCTGCCAGAGGGACGAGTTGACGAAGGGAACAGCGGCCGCCGTTCCAATCAGCAGCGCTATCACGGCGGGCGCGCGCACGCCGGTCCGGCGAAAAAACGTCTCCGCCGGGTACGCTCTCTGTCGAGATTCATATAGGGTGAGCACGACGATAGCGGCCCAGGCCGGGGCCCAGATATAGGTCACCAGCAGAAAGTTGGTGTATGCCGTATAGAAGCTGCTGACGAACAGGGCGTAGTACGCCAGCAGGCCGCCCACAATGCCAGCGAGCACTGCCGTCTGCCACCGGCGCAGAGGAACATCCAGAGCCAGGGTTACCAGTCCGGCCGTATAGACGTCGAGGTAGTTCGCCCAGACCATGCCGAGCGCCACAAAGAGTAGAAAGGCAAGAGCGAGTGGCTTTGGCGTTTGCTGCACGATCGTCGTCAGTAGATCGCCCGTCCGGGTGTTCATACTGAACAGCACCACACCCAACGCGCCGAGCAGCATCGTGGGGAGCCCGGCTCCCAGCGTCACCCACCACACGACTCCGCCCGCCTCCGTCCGTGCCGGCAGGTAGCGCGAGTAGTCCGCGGCGAAGCTGAACCAGGATGCGACCAGAGCAAAGGTCACGCTGGCACCCAGGATCCAGGCGCCGACGTGCGCCGAACCATGGACTGAAGCGGTCAGATGCCAGTGAACCCGCGGCGCCAGTACTGCCAGCAGCACCACACAGAAGGTAAGGAACGCCACTGCTCCGAAACGCTCGAACACCACGACGGTGCGGTGGCCGTAGACGGCGATCAGCATCGAGACCGCGACCACGACGAGTAGCATCACGGCGTGAAGCGCCTGGGAGGATGCAATGCCGAGCTCTTGCAAGAGCTGCGAGAGGGCGTTGGTTGCGATAACGCAGTCGACGGCAAACCAGCCCACAGCCAGGAACAAGGTGAGCGCGCCCGCCAGATAGGCGCCATGGTAACCGAACACTAACCGCGAGAACACAATCTGCGGCACACCGCCGCGCGGCCCAGTAATACTCACCAGACCAAGCACTACAGCGGCAAGAGCGGCACCAACGGCAATCGCCAGAAGCGCATCGGGGATGCCCAGGCCAAAGGTGATGAGCAGTGAACCGGTCAGCAGACTGGCGTAGTTCATGAAGGCGCCGGCCCACATGCCTCCAAGCTCCCAGAGGCGGCCCGACCGCTCACTTTGAGGAACCATCTCGATGCCCGTTGTTTCTACCTTCAGGAAGTCATTCTGGACGGATGCGTCGGAGGTTGCTTCAGCGCTCATCGACTCTCTCCGGTGCAAAGTGACGGTAGTGATGGTTGAGCGGGCCGTGCCCGTGTCCCAAACCCTCAGCGTGCAATATGGCGCCGGTCAGATACTCCTTGGCTTCGCGCACAGCACGCTCCACATCCATGCCTCGAACCAGGAGAGCGGCGATCGCAGCGGAAAAGGTGCAACCTGTGCCGTGGGTACTGGTCGACTCGATACGCGTGGCGCTCAGATGGTGAAGATCCTCGCCGTCCCAGACAAGATCGATCGGCTCGCCCTCCAGATGTCCGCCTTTGATGATGACCCAGCGGGGCCCAAGCGCCCCGATACGCCGGGCCGCCTCCGCGCGCTCCTCATCGGTCCGTATGGGCATACCGGCCAGCACCTCGGCCTCCGGAATATTGGGCGTCACGACCAGAGCCAGCGGCAGAAGGGTACGGCGTAGGGCCTCGACCGCCTCTTTTCGCAGTAGCCGGTCACCGCTCTTGGCAACCATCACGGGATCAACCACCAGCTTCTCGAGCTGCCACTGCCGTACCCTGGCGGCGACATGCTCGACGATCTCCGCGCTGGAGAGCATCCCGGTCTTGGCCGCTCCCACGTCGAAGTCGGAGAGAACCGCATCGAGCTGGGCGTCGATCACATCGGCCGGAATCTCATGCACCGCGGTGACGCCAACGGTGTTCTGTGCTGTGACGGCCGTGACGACGCTCGATCCGTAGACGCCGAAAGCGGAGAAAGTCTTGATATCGGCCTGGATC